>JBKHJK010000257.1:0-4689 GCA_046538215.1 Armatimonadota bacterium | reverse complement strand
GACCCGGAAACACTGCAGCAGCTGGACGAAAGCGCACGGGGACACGTCATCATCGGCGAGTTGACCGCCGCCGGGATTTCAGATCTGGGAGAAATCGGCGAAGACGGGAGGCGTCCTGACGTTGTCTGCAACGGGATGCTGATGACCCTGGCGCAGTGGCCCAACGACCATCTCGTCGAGATCGTGGATGTACCGATGGAGGAGCCCATCCAGCGCAAGGGCGTGAAGGGTGACAAATCCGGCAAAATCATCTACATGGGCGAGCGACCCTCTCGCTGGCTGGATGAGCCCGACGCCTATGCGCACGGATACTGGTTTTACAACTGGTGGGACTCATACCACCCCATCGTTGACATCGATCCTGAAAAGCATACCCTCCAGCTCGGTGGCCAGCCACATGGCTACGGCTACCGCGCTCATCGGCGCTACCGGGTGCTCAATGCGCTGGTGGAACTGGATGAGCCCGGCGAATATTACATCGACCGCCGGGAGGGGATGCTGTACCTGTGGCCGCCGGACGACGCGTCTGAGACCGTCGAAGTTACCGTGCTCGAAGAACCGCTCATCGCCGCGGAGAACGTTTCAAACCTCCGCCTGGAGGGTTTCACCCTCGAATGCTGTCGCGGGAGTGTGCTCAGCGGGGACGGCTGCGAGAATGTCACCGTTTCTAACTGCACCGTCAGGCATGTCGGCAGTGATGCGATCACCTTCGAGGGTGGCCGCGGCTGCCGGGTCGAGGGCTGCGAAATATACGGCATTGGTGGAACGGGTGTTACACTCCGGGGTGGAAACCGCGAGGACCTCACGTCTGCGCATCACATCGCCACGGACAATCACATCCACGACTTTGGCCGCTGGCGGCGCACCTACCATCCGGCAGTCAATTTGCGGGGCGTCGGCAACACCTGTGCTCATAATCATATTCACGATGCGCCGCATGCGGGCATCACTGCAAAGGGTAACGAACACGTGATCGAGTACAACGAGGTCCATCACGTCGCCACGGAGACCGGTGACGTGGGGGCCTTTTATATCTGCGCGCGCGACTGGACGATGCGGGGGACGATCATCCGTCACAATTACTTCCATGACGTCTTCGGCCTGGGCATGGGCTCAAAATGCGTGTATCTCGACGATTTCACCAGTGGTCACATCATCTTTGGGAACGTCTTCGAGCACGTGGCCCGCGCGGCGTTCGTCGGCGGCGGGCGTGATAATATCATCCAGAATAATCTCTTCATCGCATGTTTTCCCTCCGTGCGGATTGACGCCCGGGGGACGAACTGGGCGAAGGGGCATCTGACGGGGTCAGACACCTGGGATGGAGTGACACTGTTTGACCGGTTGCAAGAAATGGATTACCACAGCCCGCCATACAGTGACAGGTATCCCGAGCTTTTGACGGTCGTTGACGATGAGCCGGCGATGCCGAAGGGGAACCGCGTGGCGCGCAACATCTCTCTGGGCGGACGCTGGTGTGACCTGGTTCACGGCATCACCGAAGAGATCGTGCGGATGGAGGATAACCTCATCTGCGGACACGCGGACGTATCTCTTCGTGATGCGGCTGCAGGACGCCTCGAAAGCATCGGTCTGGATTCGGATGCTGTCGGTTTTCAGCCGATCCCGCTCGACAGGATCGGGCCGCAGGAGAACATACCACCTGCCGAAGCTTCTGAATGACCCGCTCGGCGACGAAGTGGCGCCAGTGGCGCTGCGTAGGGCCGGGGCATTGTTGACACGTTTTCACTCTTCGTAGATAATGTATGCTGAGGATGTGTTGGCCACTGCATGATTGGTGCGGTGGCCTGTAACATATACTTCCATTGGAAAGTTAGACGCTGCACGCATTCATGCCTCGGCGGGAGAACCGGGAGCGGGTGATGGCAGTGTCGCAAAACGAAACGGACGTATGCCTTAAGGAGGCCGATGGCGATGGATGAAACAAAGATTATTCTGCCGGAGAGCGAAATGCCGACGGCATGGTACAACATCCAGCCAGACCTGCCGGCACCACTGGCTCCGCCAATCAATCCGCAAACAGGCGAGCCGGTCGGTCCCGACGACCTGGCACCGATCTTCCCCATGGAACTTATCATGCAGGAAGTATCCATGGACCCATGGGTTGAGATTCCCGATGACATCATGGATGTGTACAAGAAGTGGCGGCCCTCTCCCCTGCACCGGGCGTACGCGCTGGAGGAGGAGCTTGGCACCCCGGCCCGGATCTATTTCAAGAATGAAAGTGTCAGCCCGCCGGGAAGCCACAAGCCGAATACAGCCGTCGCCCAGGCCTACTACAACAAGCAGGCCGGCGTGGAGCGCATCACCACCGAGACCGGTGCCGGCCAGTGGGGAAGCGCCCTGTCGTTTGCCTGTGCGCTCTTTGACATGGAGTGCCGTGTGTATATGGTGCGCTGCAGCTATGACCAGAAGCCGTATCGCCGGATCATGATGGAGACGTGGGACGCCGAGTGCATTCCATCTCCGAGCGACCGCACAGAATCCGGCCGGAAAGTGCTCGCCGATGATCCCGACACACCCGGCAGTCTGGGCATCGCAATTTCGGAGGCTGTCGAGGATGCCGCCAAGAGCGATGAAGCCAAGTACTCCCTGGGCAGTGTGCTCAACCACGTGATGCTGCACCAGACCATCGTCGGCCTGGAGCTGAAAAAGCAGCTTGCAATGGCCGGAGAGACGCTGGACACGATCGTTGGATGTGTCGGTGGTGGCTCCAATTTCGCCGGGGCCGCTTTCCCGTTCGTCAAGGACAAGCTCGACGGGCAGGATATTGACATCATCGCCACCGAGCCGACGGCCTGTCCGACGCTTACGCGTGCGCCGTACAGCTACGACTTCGGCGACACGGCCCAGCTTACGCCGCTTTTGAAGATGCACACCCTGGGCCACCAGTTCGTCCCACCCCCAATCCATGCCGGCGGCCTGCGGTATCACGGCATGGCTCCGCTGGTCTCCCTGCTGGTCAGCCAGGAGATCATCGAGCCGCGGGCACTTGAACAGAACGACTGCTTTGAATCCGCAGTCATGTTCGCCCGCACCGAGGGCTTCCTGCCCGCGCCCGAGACGTCCCACGCGATCCATGGCGCCGTCCAGGAAGCGCTCAAGTGCAGGGAGACGGGGGAAGAGAAGTGCATCGTCATCGCCTACAGCGGCCACGGGCACTTCGACCTTGGCGCCTACGAGGCATATCTCAAGGGCGAGCTCGAGGACTTTCATCTGTCAGAAGAGGCGATCGCCGAAGCCCGCGCGAATCTGCCCGACTATGTTGACGAATCGTAAACACCGCACGACAGCCAACACAAAACCCCGGGGCGCGTGCTCCGGGGTTTTTTGTTGCCGCCCGGAGTTTGCGCTGTCTGCAGCGGTATGGTATCCTGCCACGGTGACAATTCGGCTGCAGGGCATAATCGGAAGGCGGTGAGAATCCGCCGCTGCCCCGCAACTGTGACCGGGGACGAAAGCCCGTATGACCACCGCTGCGGCGGGAAGGTCGGGTGAGTAGCACGATCCGGAAGCCAGGAGACGACCTGCAGCGATCGGTACCCCACGAGGGCGGGGAGTTTTATGCGTTTGTATGCAGCCGCCCCCGGCGGCTGTTTTTTTTGATTCACATCAACAGGGGCGTCAGCCGGTGCATCTGAGGGCATGGTTGGAGAAATCAGTCACGGTTATTGTGCTGTGCTGCTTTGTGGCGGCAGCGCTGACTGGATGCAGCCGTCCCGCCCCGCAGCCGGTGCATCCTTCCCCTTCTACCCCGGAGGCAGCCTCTCAAGACGGCTGGCCGAGGACGCTGGCGAACGAGTCCGGGCCTGACATCGCCCTGCGGAAGCCTGCCGAACGCGTCATCTGCCTGCAGCCCAATATCTCCGAGATGATGGCGGCGGTGGGCGCTGCCGAGGCCGTCGTGGGGGTGGACAAATACACCGATTATCCGGCCGAAATGACCGAAAAGCCGCGTGTTGGCGACATTCTGAAGCCTGATTACGAAAAGATCGTCAGCCTCAACCCGGACCTGGTGGTAACCTCGCGCGGGACACCAATGCCGGTCATCGAGAAGCTCCGCGGCCTGGGCGTGCAGGTGGTCGGCCTCGACCCGCTCAGTATTGACGAAGTTTTCGATGCCATGAAGCTTCTGGGGCGTGCAACCGGCCATGAAGACGACGCCGAAAAGGCGGTGCAGGAACTGCAAAAGCGGCGGGAGGCGATCCGGCAGCGTGTCAAAAACGCAGTCGTCGACAAAGATCGGCCGCGGGTCGTTTTCATTCTCTCGTTCGAGCCCCTTTTCGTGGCGGGCGCCAGCTCATTCGTCGCCGAGCTGATCAATGAGGCGGGCGGGCGGCATGTCATCGAGGTCACCGATCCCGCTGGCGAGCAGCAACCCTGGCCGCAGGTGTCGAAGGAAACAATTATCGCGGCGGCTCCGGATGTGCTGATTTGCGGTCTCTCCCACGGCGGGGCGTCGATGGGGACCGAGCAGGTGATGCAGCGGCTAAGATCTGATCGGGCCTGGTCGGAGATACCGGCGGTGCGAAACGGGCGCGTCTATACGATCAACGATGACATCGTCTCCCGTCCCGGCCCCCGGCTTATCAGGGCGTTGGAGATCATGGCCCGCGATATCCATCCCGAAATCAGCGTATCGGGCGAAGGAGGCGAACAGTAGATGGC
>JBKHJK010000256.1:0-4699 GCA_046538215.1 Armatimonadota bacterium | reverse complement strand
CCCCGGATGTGTACGTGGCCTTCGGTGCCCCACAGGAAGAACTCCCAGGGGCCCCACCCGACCGCTTCGGGGGTCAGGTAAGAAACATCGGCCATGACCTTCCCCGCGTTTTCCATTTGATAGACCGCCTGGGCGGAATCCTGGAAGAACGGCGCCCAGTCGGCGCGGGCGTTCCACGCCTCGGCAGCGATGACCTTGTCGAATTCCAGCCCCGTGGCCCAGCGGATCATGTCGGTGCCGTGGATGAACAGGTCATTGATGGTCCCGCCCTGCTTGCCCTCTTCGAAATACCAGTCCGGCCGCGTGCCGTGAGCCAGTGGATGCAGGCCGATGACGATGCCGGTGCAGAACTCGCCGATACCGCCCTCCTGGACGACCTGTGCCATCCACCGAGGAGCGGCATTATATCGCATCGTCAGGGCGATCATAATCTCCCGGTCGTTGGCCTCACACAATGAGGCGATCTCTTCAAGCTCCTGCCGCGAGGTGCACATCGGCTTATCGGCCAGCACATGCTTGTTGGCCTTCAAAGCCTCAATCGCAATCTGGCCGCGCCTGCCGTAATAATCGCCGGTGGCGATGACGTCACAGTCCACGTCGTCGAGCAGCTCCTCCATGGTCTCATGGGTGAGCTCGATGCCTGCGGGCTCTGCGAAATCCGCTCGGTGAGCCGGATCCTCCTCGACTGCGCCGACGACCTCGACGTATTCACATTCCTGCGCCTGCTTATAGATTGATGTAATATGCCCGTGCCGGAATCCGACAAAGGCCATGCGTACCGCCATACAAAAAGCTCCCTTCGAAAGCGGTGCAAAGGGATAGTAGTGTATCAATGGAGTTGTGTGCCTCCAAGAATACTCCCTGTGAGGCGCGGCGGTCAAGAAGCGGGGGCGAAAAACCTTACAGCTCCCGGGCCGTCAGGGCCCCCTCGTACACGGCCGCCTGGATGTGGCGGGCGCCGGCAGCGTCGCCGATGATGTGCACGGGGAGGTTTGAGGATCGCAGCTCGCACGCGAGGATATCATCAGGCACCCATCCGACGGCGTACACGACACTGGCGCAGTCGAAGGTCTTCTCCTCGGTCTTAACGATGGCGCGGACCTCGCCCGGCTGTGCGGCAATCACCTCGGCGTCGGTGATGATTTCGATGTCCAGTTCCTGCAGCGCTTCCAGCAGGAATCTCCGGGCCACGCCGACCATGTCGGCGCCGATTCGGCTGCGTTTCTCCAGGATCATCACTTCGTATCCCCGGTCGGCGAGGAAGTGGGCGGTCTCCGTACCCGTTACGTCACCCCCGACGATCGCGACGGGCCCTGCAAGGTCGGTCACCTTTTCTGTTAACACGTCCGATGCCGCGATGAGACGTCCTTCAAAATCTCCGTCCATTTCGTCGAGCCTGCGCTGGACGGCACCGGTGGCGATGATAATCTCGTCGAAATCCTGCAGCATCAAAAGCTCCGCTGTGGCTTCTGTGGTGGTTTCGACCGTGGCGGCAGATTTGCCGAGTTGTGTTTTCAAATACTTCAGCGGGCGTCTCAGCTCGTCTTTGCCCGGAGCAGCGGCCGCGAGCTTGAGAGCGCCTCCGAGGTCATCGGCCTTCTCATACAGCGTGACTTCATGACCGCGCCGGGATGCGGTGATCGCCGCCTGCATTCCGGCCGGGCCGCCTCCCACCACGGCGATGCGTTTGGGCTCATCCACCATCGGGCCGTCGCGCCAGTCGGTCCATTCATGCTCCCGTCCTGTGGCCGGATTGATGGCACAGCTCACCACGCCGTCACTGAAGCGCCGGTCCTGGCACCCGAGGTTGCACAAATAGCAGGGAATGATGTCGTCGTCCGCGCCCTCCCGGGCCTTATTGGCGAAATCCGGGTCGGCCAGGACGATTCGCCCCAGCGCCACCGCGTCACACATGCCCTCACTGACGGCATTTTCCGCCAGCTCTGGCGTGTTGACACTTCCAACGCCTATAACCGGCACCTGCACGACCTCCCGGACACCCGCCGCCAGTGGCAGGAGATGTCCGGGGGGCTGGTAATACGGCGAGGAGGCCATGTAGCTGGTTTCACCGATGCATGCAGACACGTGAATCGCCTGGTAGCCGTAAGACTCCAGCAAAGGCGCGACCCTTTTCATCTCCTCGATATCCATACCGCCCTCGATGAACTCATCCCCCGAGACGCGACACCATACCGGGAAGTCCTCTCCGCACTGCCCGCGGATGGCCTTGAGCACCTCCTGTGCAAAGCGTGTTCGCCGCCGGGTATCGCCGCCCCACTCATCGTCACGTTCGTTCAGGAAGGGTGACAGAAACGAACAGCCGAGATATCCGTGGGCCATGTGGATTTCCACGCCGTCCATCCCGGCCTGCTGGCATCGCCGGGCGGCCTCTCCGAACGCCTCGATGGTCTCCCGGATCTGCTCATCCGTCATCGGCACCGATTCGCGGCGGTCGCGTCCGGCCACACAGCCCGATGGAGAAAGGCACTGCTGCCCGGTGGTGCCGGGGTCCGCCTGTCGGCCACCGTGCTGAAGCTGCACCGCAATTCGCCCCCCTTCCTCATGGACGGCCTCTGCAAGCCGGGTCAGACCCTCTATGTGGTCGTCACTGAACACTCCAAGCATCCGGGGGCCGGTTAATCCGAGGGGATGGACGGCCGCGTGTCCGGTGATGTTCAGGCCGATGCCTCCGCGGGCGCGCGCTGCGTGATAGGCGATAAGCTGCGGGGTGACTTTATGCTCCGTGTCGGCGTAGCCGGTGCCCATCGGGGCCATAACCAGGCGATTGGGCAAGACAAGATCGCCAATAGCAATTTCACTGAACAGTTTCGGGTATAACACAGTCTTCACTCTCCACGAACGGGGGGATTGTCAGCATAGCATTTGCAGATTTCTGTGGCCGTGGCGCGAGACCTGCCCGGGGCACGGCACAGCGCTTTTGTGATATTATGTATGGTGATATCGAGATCAATGCTGTCGTTCAAAAATAGTGACACTGCGGAGGGACCCGTATGCAATATCGAGCCTATGGAGACACTGGTGAAGAGCTGTCCGCACTCGGCTTCGGGGCGATGCGGCTGCCGGAAGACGATGATTACGGTATCAAGGTGATACGCCGGGCCTTTGACCTGGGCGTCACCTATATTGATACGGCTTCGGGCTACGCGAGCGGCTCGGGGCGCCCGAGTGAAGAGGTGGTCGGAGAGGCCATCAAGGGATACGAGGACCGGGTGAAAATCGCCACCAAGAACCCCAAATACCGGCCTGGCAATGACGCCGATGACTGGTGGGCGGACCTCGAACGTTCGCTGGAGCGGATGGACGTGGATCATATTGACTTTTACAAGGTCTGCCACGCCCTGCGGCTGGAGCATTTTCGCGAAAATTTCGAGCCGTACATTCTCGACACCATGATGAAGGCCAAAGAGCAGGGTATTTTCAGCTACACCTGCTTTTCGAGCCACGACACGCCCGAAAACATCATGACACTGATTGACACGGGGCTATTTGACGGGATGCTGGTGCAGTACAATCTGCTCGACCGCAAGAACGAGCCCGCCATCCAGTACGCCGCCTCAAAGGGCATGGGTGTGGAAATTATGGGACCGGTCGGTGGTGGTCGCCTCGGCTTTCCATCCAGTGAGCTGAGTGAGCTCGTGGATGATGTCGCCTCCACCCCGGAGCTGGCCCTGCGGTTCGTGCTTTCCAACCCCAATGTGTCGGTGGCGCTGTCGGGCATGAACACCATCGAGATGGTCGAAGAAAACTGCGCCGCAGCCTCCCGCGAGGAGCCGCTGAGTGACGATGAGCGCAAACAGGTTCTGCGGGCGGTGCGGGAAAACGAGAAGCTCGAGGAGCTGTACTGCACGGGCTGCAACTACTGCATGCCCTGCCCGCAGGATGTCGGTATCCCGCAGGCGTTTGCGGCGATGAACCTGCACCGGGTGTGGGGGCTGACGGAGACCGCCAAACAGCGGTACGCGCGGCTGGGGCCGGACAACCGACACGGGCATCTGCAGGCCGACGCGTGCGTGGAATGCGGCCAGTGTGAGGAAAAATGCCCACAGAACATCCCCATCATCGAGCAGCTCAAGGAAACCCACGCGACCCTGGCGGAGGAGTAAAAGAGGCCGACACCCAGCAGAGCCAAACGGTCGCCTCCGCGCGGCCGTTTTTATGTGGTTGCATGAAGCGTCTGGAGTCCGGCCAGAAACCGGTGGGCGACGAGGTCCCAGGTGAATTTCCGATGCACCCGCTCCCTACCCTGCCGGCCGAGTTTTTGTGCATAATCGCGATCGCCCAGCAGCCGCAGCAGTGCCTTTGCCAGGGCCTCTGAGTCCTTCTGGGGGACAAGCAGACCCGAAGTCCCATGGTCTATTACCTCGGGCACGCCCCCGGTCGTGGCGCCGATGACGGGTGTTCCGCAGGCGTTGGCCTCCAGGTATGACAGCCCGAAGCCCTCGGTCGGCTCACCGGGGATATCGTAGCTGGGCATCACGGCGACATCGGCCATCGTGTAGTAGGCGGGCAGGCGATCATACTCAACACGGCCCGTGAAAATGATACTCTCGTCGAGATCCAGCTCGTGGACCTGCTGCTGCAGGCGGTCTCGATAATCGCCCTCCCCGACGATCACATATTTCAGATCGGGAATCTCTTTGCGCACTGTGGGGAGAGCCTGCAGAACATATCTGTGGCC
>JBKHJK010000255.1:0-4711 GCA_046538215.1 Armatimonadota bacterium | reverse complement strand
GCTAAAGGTCCACAGTTCGACTACAGAGGCGGAAGAGACCGAAGGGTGGCTCATATATCGGGCGGCCAACAGCCCATATTTTCCGGATACAGTCCATAACCTCATTGATATGATACAGGGGAAGACACTGCCGAGCGATCGTTACAGCGATGACCCCGACCTGCCGGGAAACGAGTGGTATCGCGAAGACGAGGAGATCAGCTTCCCGTATTTCGGCGAAGAGGGCGAGCAGGAAGTAGCCACCGTAACGGCTGCATACAATCACGAGCCGCTGCAGGCAGGGCAGTCGTATTACTATGCAGTACGACGGATCATCCAGCCGCTTTTCCCGCCGGGTTACAACCCGCCGGTGGGCGCCGAACAGGCCGAAGAGCCAGTTGAACCGTTTATCGAGTGGGATCCGGAGGAGGCAAAGGTGCTTTCCGAGACCAGTGAGCGTGCCGGTCCTATTACATATTTCACGCCGCCGACCCTCTCGAGTCCGCAACGCGACGCAACCGGTCAGGATGTCGCAAATGTTCGCTTTACCTGGGAGGGTACGGAGGGCGCGGATGTGTATCGCGTGGAGCTGTATGGCCCCCACGATAGTGTCGGACGCAACAGGCCCGTGTGGACAAGCGCGGAAATGACGGCCTCAGATGGCACGACCGTCATGAGCGCCACGTTTGATGTCGCGGATCCCGCACAGGGCCTCGACCCCGACACCTGGTATCACTGGCGCGTCGGAGCGAAGGCCGGAGGCGACCCCAACCCGCCGACCAACCGTGAAGTCGGGAAGACGGGGTGGCTGTACAGCAACATGAGGAAGTTTCAGACGGTGAAGATGCCGCCAGGAGTACTCGGTGCCGACATTGATGCTCCGCGCACTGAACGGACGCCCGGCTTCTTTGGCAGCGTCAGGCGTGGATCGCCACGGCAATAAAGCAGTGTTGTTATGGATAGACGAAGCACGAGCCACGACAGGTTGCTGACTGTAATAGTGGCGGCAGGACTGTTGTGTGCGACCTTTCACAACTCGCTGGCATCCCAGAGTCCGTGGTATGCCGCCGCCTATCTCAGCGGCCAGCCGGATCTGCAGGATGCGGTCACACGATACTGGCAACATCTCACAGCCGCTGCTGAATCCGGAGCCATTGACGGAACTGTGCAGATTGATGGAGCGCACATGGCGGCGCGGTGGCGACTGTCGGATGGACTGTACCAGCCGCTTGGAATAACCGATATGGCCGCCCCGGAGAATCTCACAGCGTTTCTGCAGTGGGCCGATATTTCCGACCGGAATCGCAGCATACTGATTCTCGCCGGACACGGCACAGGCGTTGCCACCGTCGAACATCAGAGGTGCGGAGTGATTTCCGACGGTGGTTCTGAAGCGACGCTTACCGCCGCGCAAGCGGCCCGGGCAGTCGAAGAGGCGCAGGTAACAGTTGACATCCTGTCACTGGACTCATGCCACGGGGCGACGCTGGAAGCGATATGGGAGCTTCGGGGCATTGGCAGCTACTGTGTGGCGGTCCCCGCACGCCTGCCGCATCCGGGGCTGCCGTGGGCGGAGGTGCTGAGCCACTCGCAGGACGACAGCGCAGTGCCCGTGATCAGGCGGATGCAGGCGACGTACGGCAGTCCGCTGGCGGGTGTGGAATGCGGCCAGCTTACAAATGTGGCCGACCGACTGGAAAAGCTGGTGACTGCACTTCGTGGTGATATGCAGAGCAATGCGCCGGCACTGCGGCTGGTACGAAGCCGGACAACAAGCTGGGGGTACCGCGACGAAACCTGTGATCTGCTGGAGTTGGCATCCGATCTGCAAACAAATGCCGGCACGGTGGAAGCGGAAAAAGCAGCCGCAAAGCTTGTGACGGCGATTCAGAGTGCACTCGTGACAGAGATCGGACACAGCACGGGCCGACCTGTGGGAAATATCGGCATCTTTTTCCCACCGGGATGGGAACGGCCGCCCGAGTGGTACGAAGCTGAGTACGACCTTGCGAAGCGAACCGGATGGGCGAGCTTCCTGGCGGAATACTACGAGATGGTCAAGCAGGACCTGATCGGGAATGTCGCCGACGCGACAGATGTATCTGATGAAAGCTGACGCATATAATAACTTCATACGCAGATCACTCACTGCCCCAGCGAGTCCGCAGGTTCGCAGTGGGGAGGGGGAACCGCATTGAGGCGCCACGGTCGCCCTGATACGAAACAAAAAATTGCACTTATCACCGTGAGTGTGATACTCGGCATGATGATCGCTGCCGGGCCGGCCATCGCCGCGACGATTTCGGATGATCTGGCCGGTCCGCTCCGGGCGATCGCAGCCGCCGAAGCCGGTGATGTCACAACCGCAGACGTCACGCGTGTCGTCCCTGTGGACGATGGACGTGTGGAAGTGGTGGTGGTGTTCCAGAACGAGGGCGCGGCGGCCTCCACAAATCTCAGCAGCTATAACGCCGAGGTTGTCGCACATCTCGACAGGCGCGTACAGGTCTGGGTTCCGACCTCGCAGTTGAATGCCATCGCTTCGCTTCCACAGGTGGCACAGGTCCGCCTCCCGTACCGTCCGACTCCTCTGCAGGGTTACGGGGCAACCGCGGCTGAGAGCGTGCAGTTGACATCAGCCAGTGCCTTTCACGCAAACGGAATCACGGGTCAGGGAGTCGCCGTTGCGGTGATTGACGTCGGCTTCACCGATTATGATGAAGCACAAATCCCCGGTGTGGGCGAAGGCAGCGGTCGTGTCATTGATCTCACCGGTACCGGTATGGGTGGCTCACAGCACGGCACGGCGGTGGCCGAGGTCCTGGCCGACTTCGCGTACGGCGCCGATATATACCTTATCAAGGTCAACAGCAAAGTGACCGCAGAACAGGCCCTGAATGTCATCACCGCACAGGATATAGATGTGGCTGTGATGTCGCTCGGGCTCTTTGGCGGACCCTACGATGGTACTGACACGCTCTCACAGCGCGTCAATGACATACGGCGCCAGGGGGTCTTTTGGGTGAACGCGGCCGGTAATCACGCCCAGCGCCACTGGGAGGGCACCTGGCAGGATAGAGATAACGACGGCTTTTGCGAATGGGGCACAGGCGACGAGGACCTGGGCTTCCAGTTGACTGCCGGGGTCTTTGAGGCGTACCTGAGCTGGTTCCAGAGTGCGGGTTCCACAACGAATCACGACTTCGATCTCGTCCTGTATAACGGAATGACCAATGAGGTTGTCGCCCGGTCGGCGGTGACCCAAAACGGCGACGATTCGCCCCGGGAGTATCTGCGGGCGTACGTACCCGATGATGGCAACTACTACCTTCGGATACAGCGGATGTCGCCGCCGGAGATATCAGTCAGAAACGAGCAGTTCCAGTTTTTCAGTCCCAATGTAGATATCGAACAGATGCACCGTGTCGCCGAGCGGAGCCTGCCAATACCCGCGGAGGCCTCCGGCGCATTCTCCGTGGGAGCCACACGCGGCCCGGTGCGGGACATCGAACCGACGATCCCGCAGGATCAAATCGAGCCGTTCAGCTCCCGTGGTCCCGCAGTGTCAGGGATTATGAAGCCCGATATGGTCGCGCCGGACGGTGTGAGCACCAGCTTTGAACAGCCCAATCCATATAATCCCTTCCTCGGTACATCTGCAGCGGCGCCTGCGGTGGGCGGGGCCGCCGCACTCCTGTTGAGTGAGCAAAGCGGCAGGGACCCGGCCACATTAGCCATGATCCTCGAGCGCCATGCTCTTGATCTGGGCGACGAGGGCCCTGATAATATCTATGGTGCCGGCCGCCTGCGGTTGCGCGTGGGTACCGACAGCACAGCGCCCGAAGTATCCATCAGTTTCCCGGTCAATGGAAGCACAATCACTCAGGTGACATTTACGATTACTGCCAGCATCACAGATACCGGCAGCGGTATCTCCAATATTACGCTGGAGATTGACGGCCAAAATATCCCCGACGTGATGGACTACTACGATGCGGGCAGGGGTGTGCTCAGATATCCGCTGAATACAGAGCTTCAACGTGCCAGTCACACCATCGCGCTGCAGGCGAGCGACTTTTCGGGCAACGTATCAGACCGGGTAACCAGCAACTTCCGGATCACCGCCCCAACCATCGAGGCCGGGATACACATGATCGGACTGCCGTACGCGGATCTGGTTAATCCCGACCCGTCCCATATCTTCGGGACTCCTGCCGGCGATCTGCAGCTCGTGCGCTGGGTGCCCGACGACACACGCGATATCAAGTATCACGTGTATCCGGACGAGTTTGCCTCATTCAATCCGCCCGACGCACAGGGACGGAATCCGATTGTACCCACCCCACCGGCAGGCCTCGGTTACTTCCTGCGGCTTCCGAGCAGGAGCACTCTCAATATCGGCGCAATCGGCGATATAACGCAGGCGGATACCTATGAGATCCAGCTCCGCCACGGGACCACCGCCCCGCGCGGATGGAATATGATTGGCAACCCGTTTGATGCAGCCGTGGATTGGGGGCTGGTCACTTTCGTCGCCGATGGCCAGCGCTATGATCTCAAAGAAGCCATCTCCGAGGACGTGGCCATTACTGAGGGGACGCTGTTTGGGTTCGTTTCAACACCGACGGGTGGCTACTACGACTTCACGGCTGACCCGCTTGAGGCGAGAATGGAATTCATGGGCGGTTACTGGGTGCACGTCTTGCGTGACTGCACGCTGGAAGTGTATAAC
>JBKHJK010000254.1:0-4721 GCA_046538215.1 Armatimonadota bacterium | reverse complement strand
GCATCGTTTCGGGCCGCGTGGTGGCGACCACCACACCGGGTCCGCCATCCTTCTGTGGGTACCGTATGTGCCACAGATGGCCTTCGTGCTCCTCGTGCTCCACCTCGAGGTCTGAAAGCCCCGTCGAGCACCGCGGGCACCAGTGGATCATCCGCTCGCCGCGATAGATGAGACCCTCCTCGTACAGCCGCACAAACGCCTCGCGCACCGCGTCCTGGTATTCTGCGTCGAGGGTGAAGCGCTCGCGATCCCAGTCAACCGATGATCCGAAGCTCTTGAGCTGCTGGCGGATGCGGTTTTGATGCTCGTCTTTCAGCTCCCACACGCGCTTGAGGAACTCCTCGCGCCCCAGATCGTGCCTGGTCAGCCCTTCTTCGGCGAGCTGGGCTTCGACGACGTTCTGGGTGGCGATACCGGCGTGGTCGGTGCCGGGAAGCCACAGTGCTGCGTCGCCTTTCATCCGGTGCCAGCGGGTCAAAAGATCCTGTATGCTTTCATCCAGGGCATGGCCCATGTGCAGCACGCCCGTGACGTTCGGTGGCGGGATGACAATACAGAACGGCTGTTTGCTTTCGTCAACCTCGGCGTGAAAGACGCCTTCGTCGAGCCATTGCTGGTAAATACGATCCTCCACATCGTGAGGTTCGTACGCTTTTGGTATGTCTGTGGACATGATTGGATCTCCAGTTTCAGTTGATGATGTTGTAGAGGGGATTCATTGTGGGCGAAAGAAATGGGGAGCGGCGGATCATTTCTTCCCTTTGCCGCCTTTGCCCCCTCCGGAGCCATATACGCGTCCGGCGGTGCCCTCGATCCTTCCGCGTGTCCCACAGATGGGACATGTGAGGGTCGCCCCTCCGAGAAAAGTCGTGGCTATCCCGCCCTCGCAGATGGTGGTGCCACAGTGCTCGCACACACTCATACGCATGGCTGCACAGTGGGGGCAGCCCGGAAACTCGGTGAGTGAAAACTGTCCGTCAACGACCATGTCTCGGGTTTCAGATGCACTCATATCTTCCGCGGAAGCAGCAGTCTCCACGCGGCTTACAGAATACACCCCGGGCGCTGTTTGCTCCCACAAAACGGCGAAAGGCTGGCCGGTGGAGCTACACATCGCCATCATCCGGATCAGTCCAGCATCTTTTTCGGCGGCGATGTCCTTTGGATCCACACCCGGGTACTCCTGCACCGCCGGTTGTGGCGTATCGTCAACCTCGTCGAGGTCTTCGATGCTGATATCCAGGATGTCGCCGTTTCCGGCCTCTTCGGACAGGTCGTCGGCATCTATATCCAGAACATTATTATCATCGGAGCAGGTGCGGTCGTCCATGAGACACACCTCCGTGTTGATTGGTACCCAATATGCAAAAGCTCCCGTCCCGGCCATGGGACGAGAGCGATTCTCGCGGTACCACCCAAATTCTGCGGGATGCAGGGCCATTTACCGGCGACTGCATCTCTACAGCGCTTTTTTCGCGATAACGGGCGAACCCGGCCGGCTCTTAATGGCTCACGCGTTCAGAACCGCAGCTCCAGGATGACACCCGGCAGGCAACTCACCATGTCCTTCTCTTCCACCGGATCTTTTCTGACAGGCGAGCCGTCTGCTGGTCCCTTCACAGCCTTTGCTGGATTTATTGTACAACAGTATAAGCATCGCGACCGGAAGCGTCAAGCAGGCGCGACCTCATGGTGATGATTTTCCCGTTATCGGCACCCGCAGGTTCGTGATATAATGTTTATGATGACAACAAATCCCACAGATTGACTGTCTAATTGGGAAACGGGGGGTATCATGCCGCAAAAGCGTATCTGTTCGTCTGACACTATCCCGGCGGCGGTCGGGCCGTATTCGCAGGCCGTGGCCTATGGCGACCTGCTGTTTTGCTCGGGTATCATCGCCATTGACCCGGCCGACGGCGAGGTCGTTTCCGGCGGTATCGAACAACAGACCATCCGGGTGCTGGAGAATCTCAAGCTACTCCTGGCCGATCTGGGCACCGGGATGGATCAGGTTCTGAAGACAACGGTCTTTCTTGCGGATATGGACAGCTTTGGTGATTTCAACGCTGTGTATGAACGCTATTTCCCGCAGGATCCGCCGGCTCGGAGCACGATCGAAGCCGCCCGCCTGCCGCTGAATGTCCTGATCGAGGTGGAAGCCATTGTTGCGCTGCCTGAAAAGTAACGCTGGCCGTCTGGTTGTCGTCATTGCACTGCTGACCCTCGTCCTGTGCGCACTCTGCTGCGCCGACGACGATGCGCAAGAGCCGAAGCTGAGCGGGAATCTGGTGGGTAACGGCGGTTTCGAACGCAGTGGTGTCGAAGACATGCCCGAGGGGTGGATGACACGTAACTGGCTCGGTCATCCTGATGTCACGGGGCGACGGTCGGGCGATGCGCGTTTCGGGCGCCATTCGCTGGAGCTGAAATCGGAGCAGTCCGCCATTCTTTTTGGCGCCTACAGCCAGCCGCTGGACGTCTCCGCATGGGCGGGCAAAAAGCTTCTTCTCAGCGTCTATTACCGCACGAAGGGCTATCCCGGCGCGGACATCGCCGTCATGACATTTCCTGAAGATTTTACAGAGAACGAATGGGATACCCCGGCTCTCAGCCACTGCGACCGCCGCATCGAAAACAGTAATGGGTGGAAGCGCTTCTCGACGACTGTGGATCTCCTTCCCAACGCCCATCACGCCATCGTCCTCGTGCGCATTACCGGTGCAGGGCAGTTGTGGGTGGACGGAGTATCTCTGCGAGCACTTCCCGCAGAAATCGGTGTGGAGGTGACTGAAGCGGGACTGGTTTCCTCGCACAGCAGTCGCCAGACCAGCCTCGTCGCCACCAATCATACGCGCGGGGAGATGGACGCGAAACTGCGCGTGGAAGCCTGGCGCGACGGCGACCGAAAAAGCTCCCGGGAAAAGCGCATCAACCTGTCTGCCGGCGAGACTCGCGACATCTCGATTGATTATAATCTTGACTTCCGCCGAGCTCATGACCTGCGGGTGACCGTCCTGGGCCCCGGCGATGATGTAGTGCTGTATGAAAAGATCTTCGAGGTTCCGGGCCTCGTGGACGCCTACATCGCCGAACCTGCCTTCCGCCAGACCATACTCAGCGACATCCCCGTGTCAGAAATCACTGTTCGCGGACGTTTGCACGCCGTCCCGGATGTCCAGCACGCGACCGTCATTCATGGGCGTCTGGTCGGGGCGATGAAAGACTTCGACGAGCAGTCGGCCGCAATGTTTTGTGACCGAGAGGGCCGCTTCGCAGCCTCTATCAAGCCTCCCACCATGGTCAGCGGGGAGTACATGATGCGGCTGAACGCCGAGTATGATGGGCGAGACATGGAGGTGAAGCTGCCCCTGCGCAAGGCGCCCCCGGGCGGCTCACAGACGGGATATACCGAGAATGGCCTGTTTTACGCAAACGGGCAGCCCGTATTCCCCCTCTGCCTGGGGTACTTCTACCAGGCTTCCGACATGGAGGCTGCTCACGAGGCGGGCTTTAACTGTGTCATATCGCCGGCACGGATGGCATCGAAAGCATTTATGGACAAAGCCAGCGAGACCGGCCTGGGAGTGTTCGTGTCGTCGGCAAACTTTGAAAAAGACTTCTGGTCAAACATGATCGAAAAATATACCCACCGCGATACGCTGTGGGGCTGGTATATCCTGGAGCGGCCCGGTTCGCGGATACCGGCGGTTGCCAAAGAAGTGCTGGAGGCGGTCTATTCCGATATTGCCGAACTGGATCACCATCACCCTGTCCTGTGCGGCATGGACTCGGAGGCCGCTCTTGAAGACTACTCGGCCGCAAGTGACCTGTTGATCGCATGGACGCACCCGTCCCCTCCCGGCAACCTCTCTCCCGTTGCTCGCATCGTGGAGGCTGCAGTCAGAGAAGCGAAAAAGCAAAAACCCGTGTGGGCCCTGGTTCCGATCGCCGGCACCACCCATATCTACAACAAGAGTATTGATCCGGAGGGGCTGGGACGAGCCCCAACTCCACAAGAATACCGGGCAATGGTGTATCTTTCATTGATCCACGGAGCCACGGGTATCGTCTCCTACGCCTACCGCATCCCAGGCGATACCGACAGGCGCGGGTTTGTGGCAACACAGCATGCTCCGGAGGTCTGGGAGATGGTGGCGGAGGTTAACCGCGAGTTGCAAGCAGTGGGACCGCAGCTTCTCAGCGGCACCCCCCAGCGCAAAGTCGAGGCCAATACCGAGCCTGTGGTTCACCAGATATGGTACCACGAGGGACGAGCGATCGTCATCATTGTCAACACGACTGCCAGCGCACAGGTCCTGCGGTTTAATGTCAACGGCCTGAAAGAGCCGAGGCTTCGTTCGATCAACTCTCCGCAGCGGCTGGATGCAGATGAGCGAGGCTTCATCGTCCCTCTGCGCCCCTACGAAGTGGGTATTTACATGGGCACGCTGCGAGGAGCGCAATGAGGGGAAGACCATCCGGATCGCTTGAGCATACTCCCCACCGGTCCTGACCGGACACCTGAAAAGTCCCGTTCAGGCTGTGCCCTGGGCGCCGCACATTCACACTCAATATCACACGCCGCCTGTGTGCTGTGTTCATTCAGCAAGAGTGCCTCATAAAAATGAAAAGGCCTCGTGGCTCGGCCCTGCATTTGGGTTGAAGGACGCAAATTCAGGGTGGCGGATCGTGTTCATCCGCCAGCTTCCGGTGGAGTT
>JBKHJK010000253.1:0-4734 GCA_046538215.1 Armatimonadota bacterium | reverse complement strand
TCACCACACTGCAGGTCCGTGCCGGCGAGAAGATAGGCGCGGGTCACGCGGCCCTCACCATCAACTGATACATATCCAAACCACCCCGTCATGGTCACCGGGCCATACGAGCGTTCGGTATTATCAAGAGCGGAGATGATGTAGTCCGTCGCTCCCTCTCGCTTCACCTCTAAAGCCAATGCCTCCGGCTCATCAGTGATGATGCGCGCGGAGTGGATCGGCGACGTCTCAGATTCGTAGGGCACCATCAGTGCGGCGTAGCGGCTTGTGCAACGCTCTTCACCGCTGCGTTCGGCGAGGATCTGCTGGATCGGCGGCTTATTAAGCTCGCTGCCCTTATCACTCCGCCAGCCCGGAGCATCAGCCACTACAAACCGGTCAACGTTATTCAGAAGCATCAGGTCCATGCGCACCCCGTCGTCCTTCCAGGTTGCGGTCACCGGCTCCTGCGGTGTCATCGCGCGGAAATTGCTCAGCCACTGGTGCTCCCTGTCAACCGGCTCCACCCCTGCCGGCTGCAGATTGCTCAGCTCTCCGTTGCAGTTGAAGCCGTACTGGTGCAGCTTTCCCCCCTCGACACGGAAGAAATCGGCGGCGTAAGTGTCCCCACCGGGCAGGCGGATGAGAACGCAGGTTCGCTGGTATTGGTCGCACTGCTCGTAGGCCCTGTCGGCTCGTGCCTGGACGATTTCCACACCTGGTGCCGCTCCGAACAGTTGCAGCTCGCCGGCATTTTGTGGATCACGCGGCTGGTTCTGGCCATCAACGGTCACAATGTTGTGCGACAGGGTGCTTTTGGTCCAGGCGTTTCGCGGATCGTCCCAGATATAGCCGCGGTCGGAGGCCAGTTCCCGCCCGAAGGCATAGTAGAGGATGCCGAGCGTGTCATAATGCCGGTGGCCGTGATAGCCGTAGGCGTTGAGGTAGAAGGCGGTGTCACCGGTGAGGGCCGGCGTACGAAGAACCCCAACATGCCAGCCGGGGAACCATTCGGTGTGAAGCGGCAGGTCGGTATCGTCGGTGGCCTCCATGTCCGGGTCGCGATACCACATTGCGTATTCGCTGCCTGCATCGGCGAGTGAAGCCCCCTGTACCTCCTCCAGCAGTCCCGCGTACCGGTCGCCATAGCGGTCGGCGAGGATCTCCACCCAGATGGAGCTGAGACCGGCCCGGTAATGCGTATCACCAATGGTCGGATAACGGCCGTTTGGGGCGATCATCCGCACCATACTTTCGAGCGCAAGCCGGTATTTGGGGATGTCATTGAACGGATCCAGGTTGTCGATTCGCTCTCCCTCGTCGGGCTGGTACCCTTCAGGGTCAGAATAGCCGCGAAGGATCTCCGGGATATTCCTCATCAGCCCCAGGTGCATGCTTGAATATGAGGGAGATTCTTTACAAAATCCATCAAAATGAAAGCATTTGTCCATCAGCGTTTCAAAGCCTTCGAGAGCCCACCGTGCGCTGCCGGGCCGCTCAAAGAGAATCCCGGCAGCCGCGCCGAGAGCACGCCCGGGACCGCACTTGTTGTTGATGTCATTCCACTGCTCGCAATCGTGGACGCCCGACAGCAGCAGGTCATTGACGATTTGCGCGTCCATATCATCTGCCAGCACCGGTGTTCCATCGGGATATGCGGCATCACGGATGAGATCATAGGCCACCAGCAAATTGAGGATGGTGCTTCCGTCGCCACCGCTGCAACTGATACGGCCCGCCCCCCAGAAGCCGTTACACAGCGAGGCATGGTCCTCAGCCTGGTGCAGATCAAAGGCGTTTCGGATGACCTCTTTGGGGAATTTCCCGCCGCGCCGGTGTTTGCCCATATTCTCGGCGGCCTCTGCGGGCGGGCAGTCGGCATAGGTTCCATTATAGGAATGGAACAGATAATCTGGATACCGCCGGGCGAGGGTCTCGAGAATCCACGCGCATCGCTCGGCGTATTGCACCTCATCGGTCAGGGCATAGAGCTTCGCCAGCGGCAGGACCCGTCCGCACATATAGCTGAGCTTTTTGGAGCGGATGACGCCGCTGAAGCTGGTATGCACAGGCCAGCGCCCCCAGCGGAAAGCGTGCTTTTTCGGGTCTTCGTCGGGATGCGCGCGCTCTGCTTCGGTTTCGTAGTAGGTGAAACTCTGCCCCATCTTCGGACATTCGAGGGTGCCGGTTTCGGGGTATTCGGGGTTCGGATAGACGGTGCCGCAGTATTTGCAGACCAGCCGGTCGGGCTCCCGGATGTTCCAGCGATACAGGCCGCATTCGCCCATCGAGGACTGTTTGCCCACACATACCGGGCAGTTCTGGCCATATTCGGGCCACGGCGTGGTGTATGGAATCATCTCTTCGACGAAGTCACGGTCCTGCTGCATGACGTAGGCGACGGAGCTCTTCCAGCCGTCAACGATGCGCTGTGCCCAGTCGTATCGCTTCATATTCTCTCGCGCCCGCAGGACATCGTCCGTTTTATAGAGCGTGCACGGTTCGGCAATGGCTGTGACCGGTATGGCGAGAGTACTGACGACAAGCACAAGGGCTGCAATGCAGACGGGAGCCACGTCGAGGATACAGGCATCTTTCATGGAAGCACCCTCCATCAGTCCGGCCGGTTTGTGCTGCTGCACAGACCTTTCGGCGGTGGAGGGTGGTTTTCCTTCGACATCACAAATTGTCGTATTTGAGGGCACTCAGCATATCCTCACGCGTCGCATTCGACCCGGCAGGCGAATCCCGCCCGGTGATGCCGCAGACAGTGTGAGCCGCTCAATCTCTTTTGCCCCTTCGGCCTCATGGGTGGCCCGTGGTTCTAAACAATGCTCCGGGCCGGAATACTGAAAGCCCTGAAGCCGGGGCGCCTGGCGTATTCTGCCTCGATAAGTTCCTCAACATGTTCGATGATCTCGTTGATCATCCCCGGGTCAGCCACAACTGTGAAAACGATCGTGTTGGTACCCGGCCAGACACTGGTTCCCTCGTGGCGCCCGGTCTCTCCGACCCCGGACACCCCGCCGAAGGAGGTGTACCCCGAGACGTCCAGTTCGCTTAATGCCTGTACAATTCTCGACGCGACGTTCGTCTCGCAGATCATGAGCAATATCTGTTCATCGAATGTGTCGCCGGTTTTCGACATTTGACGTCACCCCTTGAGAGCATTTACGCATCGGCATCGCGACGGAACAGGCCGGTAACACGGGTACCGAACTCTTCAATCGCGCTGTAGGCAACGGGGATGACAAACAGCGTCAGGAATGTGGAGGTCGTCAGCCCGCCAATGACGGTGACGCCCAGCGGCTGCCACATCTCCGAGCCCGCACGCATCGCCAGGGCCAGAGGAATCATGGCGAAGAGCGTGGCAAGAGCCGTCATGAGAATTGGCCGCAGACGTATTGAGCCACCACCGATGATCGCTTCACGCAATGGTTCGCCGCGCTCGCGCAGGAGATTAATCATCTGCACCAGCAGGATTGAGTTACTCACCACGACACCAGTGAGCATCAGGATACCCAGCATTACCATGATGCTTATGTCCAGTCCCGTGATCAGGAGGGCCACGAACACGCCGATGACCTCAAGCGGAATCGCCAGCATGATAGTGAAGGGATGCACCAGCGATTCGAACAGGGAGGCCAGGATCATATAGATGAGCAGCACCCCCATGATGAGGGCGACGATCATTCCACCAAAGGCCTCGCGGCGATCCTCTTCAGAGCCGGCGAACTCGTAGCTGTATCCGGACTGGAAATTCATCCTGTCCAGTTCTTCTCTGGATGCCTCGACAATCTCACTGAGGGCCGCGTCAGGACCTTTGGTGCCCTGGACCGTGATGGATCGCCGGCGATCATTCCTGCTTATCTGCGTCGGGCCGAGCACCGTCTGTATCGTGGCAATTTCCTCCAGAGGCACGAGTTTTCCGGCCGGAGAGACCACATTCGTTTGCCGGACGATATCTATCCAGTCGCGCTGGACCTCGGGGGCGCGGACGGTGATGTCATATTCCTTTCCATGTTCGCGATACTTGGTCAACTCTTCGGTGCCACGCACAAGTGTCTGCAGCGTCGAGCCGATGGCGCTGGCCGTCAGTCCCAGCTCTCCCGCCTTGGCGCGGTTCACGGTGACTCGATACTCCGGGCTTCCCGGCTCCCAGTCCAGCCGCACATCGTACAGACCGGGGATCTCCTGCAGTCTCTCCCTGGCCTCCTGCCCCAGATCACTGAGGACATCGAGGTCGTCACCTGTAATCATCACCTCAAAGTCGCCGCCGCCGGGGCCCATTTGCTGGGCGAACCGGCTGGTGACTCCAGCAAATCGCTGAAGATATTTGCGGAGTTCCTGTTCTATATCGCTGGTGGTACGCTCGCGCTCGTTTTGATCGACCAGCTTGATGGTGAAATTCGCCGTCCTCGCACCACCTGCCCCACCGCGCAGGGAGGACGTGCCTCCTTCGGCTTCTCCAAGGTACACCTCCAAAGACTCCAGCTCCGGTATATCCAGAATATAGCTTTCGATCTTCGTGGCGACACTGTCGGTATATTCAACCGAACTGCCGATGGGGGTTTCGACAACAAGCGTCGTTTCACCGCGGTCCATACTCGGAAAGAACTCAAACCCCACAAGCGGGATGAGCATCAAACTACTGATGAATATCGCGGTTGCCACCGCAATAATCACGGCGCGGTGGTCCAGGCACCAGCCAACAGCCCGTTCGTACCAGCCTGCGAGAGCTCTAAAGGTATTATC
>JBKHJK010000252.1:0-4737 GCA_046538215.1 Armatimonadota bacterium | reverse complement strand
GGATCGCCGTGAAGCCGCCCATGACCACCTCTTCGGGATCCAGCCCTCCCAGGGCGCTGCGGTGCTCGCCGGCGAGGCCCATGTGGGTATCGGTGCCCCCGACAAAGCCCATGCGCAGACCGGAGGCGAGGATATCCTGCACCGAGGAGCCGTTTGCGCCCAGATACACCTGCCCGCCGATTTCATCCACCTCGAAGGACCCCCGGTTCTGGCACACCTCCATCAGCCGCTCGTATTCGGGATTGATGCTGTCAATGTCGTAAGCGCTCCAGCCGCCGACCGGCACTGACTCCGAGTGGCAGTTGGTGTGGTGAGGGTTCACGATACACTCGGTGTCGCCGATCGAATCGTACAGCTCTTCGGGGGTGTCACCGCGAAGCAGGGGCGGATCGGGATTCGGGAAATAGACATTCTTATGCCCGGTGCGGAAGTAGAATTCAATGGCTGGGAAGGTCACGAACTCATGTGGCTGGTTGTACTGTTCGTCAATGGCCAGGTCCTCGCGCCACGCTTCCTCGGAGCCGTCTCGCGGCTGCATGGTGACACAGGCGAAATCGAGCCCCTCCACCTGCCGGGCGTATTCATACGAATGAGCCGGGTCTGAGCCCATGTGCTGCCAGGGCACGTCCCAGCCGCACATCACGTGCAGGTCGCCGAAGTAGATATTGTAATCATCCGTGAAATCCGGACAGACCGGGTTTGACGTCCCCACAAGCTCGCTACCGCGATCCACCACCGTGATCTGCTGGCCTTCGGGGAGACCCTCCGGAACCCCCAGCTCGACGCTGCCGCCGTCGGCTTCATCAAAGGCAAGCTCCGGTATATCAATATCAGGCAGCGTTTCGGCGGTTCCCGTATAATCCTGGCTGCGGTTGCCGTATGAATCACGTGCGCAGACGGTAATCCGGCAGCGAGCGCCGTCTTTGACCGGTTGTTTGACGACGGCCGAGAAATAGTCCGCCCCGCCGCCGATAACGTCAATCTGCGGAACCTCATGCAGCGGCTGATATCCGTCACCGGGCTTCACCTCGCCACAGCCGACGCCCTGGCCGGTGATATACGCGCCGTTGCCCTCGGTATCCACCCACACACCCCACCAGGTGTGGGGGATGGCGATGGGCTGGGCTTTGGCGCGACGTTCATAGCCGCTGACATATCCTCCGCGCTCGCCGATGACGACGACGATTTCGTCGCCCTCTTCAAGCGCACCGCCGATGGTGCTGACGTAGATGGTGGGGACGCGCCGCCAGTGGAAGGTCTGGGGGAAGCAGTCTTCCAGCTTCACCTCACAGGCAACGCCCTCGCGGGTGGTATAGGCATAGACGTGGCCGACGTCCCATATCGTTTTGCCCTGGTTTGGTGGGGTGACTTTTACGCCGCCGCCCGGCGCGATACCCCGGGAGCCGACGGTGTAGATAACGTTCCATGTTCCACGCGAACCGGCGACCACCGGCTCCGACGGTTCCAATCTCACACTACCCATTTCTTCGTTTGCCATATTCAGACTCCTGTCTTTGGTGATGCTTCAGTTGATTCTCCAGATGGTGATATTCAGGACTGTCGCAAAGCTCACCCACAGCAGGTAGGGCACAAAGAGTATCCCCGCAATGGTCGAGACCCGAAAAAACGCTACGGTGGTGGCGATGATGGCGGCCAGAAGCGCCAGGATGATGACCACCGACCACCCGAGCTGGTGAAGACCGAAAAACACCGGCGGCCAGCTCAGGTTCAGGGCGAGCTGCACGGCGAACAACACGAGTCCCAGCCGCACGCCGGGAGTGTCCCAGCCACGCCGCCATACCAGGAGCGCGGCAACGGCCATCATGATGTACAGAACCGTCCAGACCGGCCCGAACAGCCACCCGGGTGGCGTGAATGCTGGTTTATTGAGCGCCGAATACCACTCCATCAGCCGTCATCACCGATCTCAGCATAGCGGCTGGAGATGCTTGAAATACTCGTCCGCGAGCTGCAGGTTGTCCATCACGTCTGAAATCGGCTCGATGAGCGTGGCGTAGCCGTTGTAATCAACCGATTTCAGTGCCTCGAAGGCTTTCGCGAAATCCACACCCTCGGGGTCGTCCGGGGCGCACCTGACAAACCCGCGGCCCTCGTGCACAATAACCCCTTCACCCTCGGTTGTCTGCACGGGCTTGAGGTTCTGGATGGTGACGTTAAAAAGCTTCTCCCTGATCGTTTCGACGGCCTCGCGCCCGTAATCACGGCCCGCAAGGACGAAGTTTGCGGGCTCATACGTCAGGCCGAAGTTGTCACGGTCTATCTGCTCACACACTCTCATGGCCCCTTCGACCGTCTCCAGGGGGGAGTTGGTGTGGATCTGTGCCACCAGCGCAACCTCGTAGTTGTCGGCGATATCACAGGCCTGCTGCACCCACTCGATGTCGTTCACATGGACGCGGATATATGCTGATGCGAGCTGGCGGGCAATATCGGACATTCGCTCGACGTCTTTGAGCGTCTCGTCAGCTGCATCCACCAGGCAGTTGATGAATGCACACGCGACACCGTTTTCACCCAGCGCACGGGCAATTTTGGCCACCTCTTCATCCGACGATTCGGAGTTGAGCTGCCACCAGCGCATTTCCACACCGCGATACCCGATTTCCGCGGCGGTCTCGATGAACTGCGGTGCGGACATCTGATAGTCCCGGCCCTCGTCGGTAATTTGCTCTATAATCCTGCCCGAGAGTCCCAGCTTGATCATCGCGAGTCCTCCAGAACGGCTCAAGTGTCTGCTTTGCCCCTATTTCAGCGCCGGTCTGTTGCATTCCTCCCCGGCAGGCCGCAGGTTTGACACTACAGCGGCATTGCCTGATAATCCAGATTGGTAGGATGGGGGAATACAATGAACAGAGACAGCAGCAAAGGTGAGCGACCCGATATCAAAATCAGGCTTTCAACGTTTTACCATATCCTGAATCTGGCGGCCGCGGGCCTGATTCTTGCCGCGACGGTGTGGATTATCGTCATCTGGGGCGACATCCCCGAAACCATTCCCGTGCATTTCAATCTGCAGGGCAATCCTGATGCGTGGGGGTCCAAAAGCACACTGGGAGCGATGCCGCTGGTGGCGGGATTGATGTACCTTTTCATGAGCTATTTTGGCGCCCGGCCACGGATGGCAAATTACCCGTGGGAGATCACCGAAGACAATGCGGAGGACCAGTACCGGCTGACCCGCGAGCTGATCATCTGGTTGAAGCTTGAAACCATGGCCATATTCGCGCTCATCATCTGGTCCATGGTGCGGGCGGCAGCGGGAACCGCCGAGACGCTGTCTTCACCCGCCATGACCGTCCTGGTTGCCGCGATCGTGGTGACCATTGTTATATTTTTTTACCGGATGTACCGGGCGAAATGAAGGGTGTCACGGTTGTCTGAATGTGACGATAAAGAGCTGAGGCGCGATGACCTGCGCCACCGCATCCTGCCCGCTTCGTTTTATGCTCGGCCCTCCGAGCTGGTGGCACAGGCCCTTCTGGGCAAAATCCTCGTTTATGAATCACCTGGAGGCCTGTGCGCGGGGCGGATCGTGGAGGCTGAAGCCTACCTTTCATGCGGTGATGCCGGATGCCACGCTGCTCGGGGCCGGACCGACCGAAACAGTGTCATGTGGGCGCCGCCGGGGACCATCTACGTCTATGTCATCCACACGCACGCGATGCTGAATGCCGTCACCGGTGCGAAGAACCTTCCCGAGGCGGTGCTTTTGCGCGCTCTGGAGCCGCTGGCGGGGGTTGAGCTCATGCGCGAGCGCAGGGGCTTTGAGGCAAAAGAGGACCTCGCCAGCGGACCCGGGAAATTGACGGAGGCGCTGGCGGTAACGAAGGCGCACAACCGTGGCGAACTGATGGAGCCGCCCGTGTATGTCGCCGACGCCCCCGAACAGGATCGCCCGGTTGCCACAAGCCCCCGCATCGGGCTGTCGGAGGGCCGGGGAGAGGACCTGCCGTTGCGATATTACTACGAAGACAGCAGTTGCGTATCCCGATAGACCATCACGGACATCACGAGGAGAAAACACTGATGCATTTGAGCTTTATGACGTGGGTTTGCCCGGAGTGGGAACTGCCAGAGGTATTGACCGCAGCACTGAGGTATGGATACGACGCCGTTGAACCTCGAGCGGAAGCCGACCATGCTCACGGCGTGGAGATTGATACCACCAAAAAGGAGCGCGCCTCCATACGGGCCGCCTTTGAAGACCTGGGCATTGAGATGAGCTGCATCGCCACCTCCCGCCGCTACGCCCTGGTGGATCAAAAGGAGCGGGCCGAAAGCATTGACATCACAAAGCGCTATGTCACAGTGGCACAGGACCTCGGCTGCCGGCATATCCGGGTCTTCGGCGGGATGACGCCCGAGGGCATGAGCTTTGAGGACGCAAAGAAGCATGTCGCTGAATCACTGCGCGAGGCTGCCACCGAAGCCGAGGGAACCGACGTCTATTTGTGCATCGAGACCCATGACGCCTACTGCCTGGCCGACGATCTCATGGAGGTTGTCGAGATGGCCGATCACGAGCATGTGGCGGTCTGCTGGGATATCATGCACCCGGTGACCCACGGCATGAGCATGGCGGACGCCTTCGAGCATGTCAAAGGGTATGTGCGGCACTGTCACATCCACGACGGGATCAGACCAGACGACCCCGATGAAACGCACTGGGATATGTACGCCACCGGTGAGGGCGATATTCCGAACGATGAGGCGGTG
>JBKHJK010000251.1:0-4740 GCA_046538215.1 Armatimonadota bacterium | reverse complement strand
GTGCAGGACCGCTTCGGCCCGCAGCTGACCTCCAGGGGCCGGCTGAAGCAATATGAACCGGTCAATACGCCCCGAGAGCTCGCCACCGACGGCAACGGGCAGGCGCAGGTCGTGTGCAGCGCTGACTTCTCCCGGTCCCCCACCCCTGACATTCCGGGCGGCTATGCGCTGCAGGTCGGCGATGGTGAAGCGGGTGTGTGGAGCATCACGGCACCCGAAGGCCAGCAGGTTTTCTCGCCGTGGCGCACGATTGAGCTGGGCGCAGGGGAGGTCCAGGCCGGTGAGCGCTACAGCCTCTGCGGGGACGTCCGGCTGACCGGTCTGACTGCCGACCAGTTTGCGGCGGCCCATTTCGAGCTGCGATTTTACGACAGCGAGGGCACCGAACTGCCCCACGAGCATTTTGCCACCGCCGATCCTGAACCCGGACAGTGGGAGACGCTATGTGTGGAGGATGTCGCACCCGAGGGAGCCGTATCGGCCGGGGCCTTCGTGACTTTCATGCTGCCGGCGGGAACGATGCAACTTCGCAGCGCATCCATCCAGCACGTTCTGACCACTGAAGAGCTGATGGCCATCGAAGAGCCGCTCACCACCGAGATCCCCCACCCTCGGCTTTTGCCACAGGCCGCGGCCGCCGACTTTAAGGCGTGGGTTTCAAACACTGAAACGGGTGTGTACGACGCCTCCCGCGCGGACATCTTCGCCGAAATCCAAAAGCAGGCCGACGAATACCTTCAGGAAGAAAAAATGACATTCGGAGACACCACCATTCCCTGGCCTCCGGAGGAGATGCCGGAGGGACAGGGAGGCACCCGGTGGAACCCGATGACGAGCGGTATCAGCGGGAGGCTCGTTGAGCTGTCGCTGACCTACCAGGGCACCGGAGATGAGAGATATGGGCACCGGGCGGTCGAGCTTCTGCTGGCGATCTCCAACTGGCCGGTCTGGTACGATCCCGTCAACGACCGCCCGTCGCTGGATGTCGGCCGTATGTCCATGGCCGCCGCGTGGGCGTACGATCTGTGCTATGATCTGATGAGCCCACAGGAGCGCGAGAAGGCCGCAGCTGCCATCAAGCGCAATACGCTGGTTCCCCTGTATGACGCCCTCAGCCGGGGCCGAGGCAATCTCAACTCCAGCGCGTTGTGGATGATCGGACTGGGCAGCGGCGCCGTGGCGACTCTCGGGGATGTGGAGGGGGCCTCCATGTGCGTGCGGGCCGTGGAGGACTTCGTTCTCGGCCAGCTTGACGTACGCGCCACCTCCCACCCCATCGAAGGGCAGGGCTATGATAGCTGGGCGTACGGCAATATGCTGGTCGTGCTGAATGCGCTGAAACGCAACTTCGGTGTTGATCATTTCGACCACCCGTTCCTGCCGGTGATCCCGCAATTCGCCATCAACTTCCTCGGCAACGACCGCAAGCAGCACGCATGGCTCGAAGACGCCGGGGGGACCACCACCTACGTCCACTGGCATTACCCGCTGGCAATTCTGGGCGCGGTCAATAACGATCCGTACGCCGGTTGGTACTTGAAGGAGACGGAGACGGTCAATTCGCCACGACAGAGACCGTTTCGCCTGCTGTTCTT
This sequence comes from Armatimonadota bacterium, assembly GCA_046538215.1. GTDB lineage: Bacteria > Armatimonadota > Zipacnadia > Zipacnadales > UBA11051 > JBKHJK01. Next base: position 3,145 of record JBKHJK010000251.1, on the reverse strand, counting down.
CGACCCCGAGACACCTGTACAGGCACCAGAGACCGACCAGCCCGGACAGGTATTCCCGAAGGCCGGATGGGCGTCACTGCGCTCCGGATGGGAGCCCGGCGGCACTTTCATCGCCTTCGTGTGCTCCGACAGCGGCACCGGCCACGCCCAGCGGCACCAGAACCACTTCCTGACATATCGTGATGACGTCCTGATGACCACCGATTGCGGGTATGCCTCGGGGCGGCGCGGAGCCCTGCGTGAATATACCCGCGGCACCGTCGGCCACAACTCCGTGCTCGTGGATAATACCAACCAGATGTACAAGCTGGGGCGTATCCCCCATTTCGTCTCCAACACCGACGCCGATTACGTGATGGGTGACGCGACCGCCGCCTACAGTCCCTCGCTTCTGCAGCGCTTCCACCGCCATCTCATCTACGTCAAGCCCGATATGCTATTTGTCATTGATGACCTCAAAGCAGCCACGGAGCCACGGACATTCCAGTGGGTCCTGCATCCGAACTCGCGACTTCGTGTGGCGGAGAGCATTGCTGTGGATGGTGAGGAGCTTCAGGTCGGCGGAGACCCCGTCGAAGGGACAGTTGAAGTTCAAAAGCAGGGAAAGACCATGCGGGTGCGGTCACTGTATCCGGAGGACATGGGCTTCCGCTACCTCGTGTACGAGGGCGCCGAACAGTACAACCCGTATCTGCAGATTGACCATCCGCCCGCCGAAGAAGCGGTCATGGTGAACCTGCTGGAGTTCGGAGACACCATCGCGGAGAATATTCAGACACAGTTCTCCAGCGACACGATAAGCGTGACCTTCGACAGCGAGGGCGATGCGTACACCCTCAAACTCAGGCTGGTGGATGAAACCGGTTCAGGTCCGACGATCGAGGTCACAAAAAACGGCGAGGCGGTACTGGAGGCCGATGAGCCGGGGATTCCGGAAGACGCCATCGGGTGAGCTGCAGATTCCGTAGTAATCACAATCGCGCACAGTTCCCTGATGGCTGTGCGCGATTTATGTGTCTGCGTATTACGCCCACGGAGAGGGATCGACTCGGGCTGGAAGCTGACAATTGACAACCGCAATAACGACGTCAATTGTCACCTGAGCCCTGCAGACAACGCAGGCCTCAGGCCGAGCCACGGGATCTTTTTGGTTGTCAGCGAAACTTGACTGGCACCTTTTCATCTTTGTATGACAACATTGTGCTGTCCAACAAAATTCAAAGAGGCAGTCACAGGGAGTTTTATTAGGTCGAATAATACTGAATCATGATAAGCAACCGTGGCTCGGCCCGAGGGCTGTGATGTTTACAGCCTGAGGGTGGACACGTCGTTTGTGTCCAGCTTCCAGCCCGAGGCACCACTGTTTTTTCTCAGTGCAAAATCTCCTGTGAGTGACTGTTGGCCATCCCCTGCAATACGCCTCAATCAACCGGCGGCCACTGGGCTTTGAGCATGTTCGCGGCGGCTTTCGTGTTCTCCCACGAGCCGTCCTCCCCGACACCGGTGGAGATCATCATGTAGCTGAGGGTCTCACCCTTCGCGATTTGCTCACCGTCGCCGCCGATGCGCCGGGTGTAATGCTTGTGATACCGCTCGTGATCCCACAGGTGTGTCCTACTCCCGTTTCCGGTGGCGATTTTCGGAGTGTAGCAGAGGATGGATATGCCCATGTTGGGCTCATATTCCGCCACCCACCGGGTGTCTTTATTCACCTCATAGCCGCCGTCGGAGGAGAACTGTCCGTCAATGATTTCTCCATCAGCGGTTTCGCCCATCCAGGTGGTAGTGGAATTGAGCCAGCAGTGCATGAAAAGGTACATCAGCTTCAGGTCCATATCCTCGGTGGCCGTCAGATCCTGGTGCTCGATGACCTCGTCGTCGGTAACCGTGACGATCGTCTTCGCGTGGAACCTGTGGATTGTTGAGGTCTTGACGAGCTGCACCACATCACCCATCACCGTCTCTCCCACCTCCACGGGCTGCTCTTTGCCATCAACAAACAGCTTCACGCTGTGGACGATTTCTCTGCCGCCCTCGGTGTGGCCGGTGCCGATGAAGTTGCCGCCACGAGGAACAAGCACGGTCCCATAGAACCCGGTGGGCTCCCCGATCGTATGCTCGTGGTAGGTGTAGCTGTAGATCGTCCATGCCTGGTCGGCTGAGAAAACGATGGTGTAGTTATCGGTTTGCACCGTGATCTGCCCGGTTTCCGGCACTCCGGCGTCATAGAGACGGGAGCGTTGTGCTTTCTGCACCTGCACCTCCTCGCCGCCACGGAGCTGTGAGGCCAACTCACGGGCGGTGGCCTTCCACTCGCTCTCAGACGCGCTGAAAAACTTCATGACCATCTCGTATTCGTATTCGCTGCCCTGTTTTGCCGGTCCGCGGAATCCCTCGGCGAAGAACTTGTGGTACTGTGGCTGGTCCCACAGTCGTGTCCCCGAACTCTGTCCGAAAAACGGCTTCGGGTAGAAAAACAGGAGGCCTTTTTCACTGGTCGCATGGTACTGGGCGGCCCACAGCGCATCACGGTTGAACTCGTAGTCCTTCGAGGTATCGAAGGTGTCGCTGAGCTCCTCACCATCCAGCGTCTTCCCCAGCCATTCGGTTGTGTCCGGTGTGACTGAATAAATGAACGGGTAAAAGTGGGCGAAGTCCATGTCCTCGCGGAGGGTAAAAGAGTGTTTTTGCCTGATGGTGTCGCCCTCAAAGGTGGTTTCGGCGGTGTGATCCATATCGCCGATCTGTGACTCTTTGATGACGGTGATGGTGTCGCCCTGGAGATTGCGGTCATCAAGGTTATTCGGCTGTCCATTGACGGTGACAAACAGCGAGGTGACGTCTTCGCCCCGATCGTAGCCCGACCCGTACCAGCCGCCCGAGGCTGGTGTCATCACCGCGCCCTGTCCCCCGGCCGGTATGATGAGTTCCGTATCCTGGTAGGTGACCGAGGCGATGGTCCAGCCCGTATCGGCCGCCATTTTTACCTGCAGCGGCCCCGTGGAGATGGAAAGCTCCCCGCCCGGTGCATCGGCCAGGCCAATAGCACCTATGAGAACACAAATACACACAATGAACAGGCAATATCTCATCACGGTTTCACCCTTACGTTTGCCAGATGGCCGGTAGATGCTGTCCCTCGACT
>JBKHJK010000250.1:0-4742 GCA_046538215.1 Armatimonadota bacterium | reverse complement strand
GAGTTCAGCTTCCGTAATGTTGCTCATACCCCGGAAACCTCCCACCATGCTTCCGTTTTCGACGCAGAGTGGACGCCCGGAAATTTTGACAACGTTTTATGCATTCTGCATCTCCCGAAAATTTGGACGTCGCGGACCGGCCACCATCTGCCGCACTCCTGCATCCTCACCACAGCTACAGCGGCAGAATGGTCCCGCAATCCTGTTCGACGGCGGTCTCGTACACCAGCTTCGCTGTCACCGCATCGTCAACGGCGATGCCCATGCAGATGGACATCGTACGTTCCTGAGGGCTTTCACGGCCGGGGTGCGAACCCGCCACGATCTGGCCCAGATCGGCGTACGGCTTCGGCACATTTTTAAAGTAGCCCTTGTGACGGTAATATTCCATCTGGGCGCAGTCGTCGGTGATCAGCTTATCCACGTTTTGAGCAAGCTTGCCCTCCCAGGCTCCCATGTAATCCACCGGCGCCGCCATCGCTCCCGGTTTCAGCCACTCATCCCGCAAATACGGTGTCGGCTCCTTCGGGCTGGGACCGGCCGTAACGACAATGTCCGCTTCGGTCACAGCATCCTCTGGACTGTCGGCCGGGATGATCTCAAAATCGTATTCTTCCCGCGTCTCTTCAGCGTATTCCTGCAGCGCTTCATCTTTGATGTCATAACAGCGAAGCTGCCGAATACTCGGATAAAGCGTAGCCATCGCCAGGGTGTTACTGCGGCCCTGCACCCCGCAGCCGACGACGGCGACGACCTGCGGGCTTTCCGGGCCCAGGTATTTCATGGCCACCGCGTTGGCCGCTCCCGTGCGCATCGCCGTCACCCACTGGCAGTCCATGATGCAGCGCGGAAACATCGTTTCGGGATCATTGTAAATAATGAGCCCGGATATGGTCGGCAGTCCCCGGTCGGGGTTGTCATCAGCGCCACCGACCCATTTCAGCGCCGCCGCATCGGTGCCACCGACGTATGCGGGCATCGCGTGCAGAAACGTGCCTTCGCCCCGGGGGTGAATTGCGATCTTCGGGGGCATTTGAGTATGTCCCATGCCCTTCTGTCTGAACCCCTCTTCCACCGCTTCTATAACCTCCTGCATGGAGATATCGAGGCTCGTGACATCCTCCCTGGACAGATACCGCACGTTTTGACTCATTCCGTCAATCCACCTGATTCCCGTTGCGTCCGCGTGCTGATCCGGGCGCAAATCTTTCGGCGTTGTTGAAGGCGGCTTCGGCCTGTTCGTCCCGCCCGAGCTCTTTGAGTATGGAGCCGAGCCGCGTCCATATCCGGTAGTTTTGTGGATAATCCTCCGCGGCTTTTGCCAGCTCCTGTGCCGCCTCTTGCTTTTCGTCCTGCATGTATAGCACGTGCGCCGCAACCATCGCCGCCGTCCCGTCACCACCGTCAATTTCAGCAGACTTTTGCGCCCACTTACGAGCCTGTGGGAGGTTTCGCTGCTGGGAGATGTAGATGTCGGCCAGGCGAAGATACGCCAGGGCGTGCTGGTCATCTTTCTGTATGGCCTTTTTGAACTGCTTTATAGCTTCGTTGAGGTCCTCTTCACCAAGATAGATCTCGCCGAGGGCGAAATGTGCAGAGGCCGTCTCAGGATCAGTTTCAATGGCCCTTTCCGCCGCGTTCTTGGCCGCTCCGATCTGGCCATTGAGCCTGTAGGATGAAGAGAGGTTCAGCCAGGCCAGGGTGAAATCGGGCTTCAGCTTTACGGCCTTTTCGAGTGACCTGACGGCCTTCTCGTGGTTCCGCAATCTCAGGTGCAGGCGCCCCTGTAGTTCGAGAGCCTCCGGAGAATCCGGGTTGATCTGCAGGGCCCGCTCGATGCTGTCAAGGGCGCCCATCTCATCGCGGAGTTTCTCGTTGGTCCTGGCAAGACCGTAATGGATCTCGAAATCGCCGGGCGCGTACTCACGCGCCTCCCGGTACTTGACAAATGCGTCGTTGAATTTCTCATCTTCCAGGAGCTGAGCGGCCTCGGCCTTCAATTGCCCGGCGATTTTCGCCGCCTCAGCGGGGTCTGCAGTCCGCGTGGTCTTCGCGCCGGGATTGCACCCCATCATGAAAACCGACATACCCAGCATGAGAACAACCGCCGCCTGGAGCCTGCATTTATTCATATAGATCATGGCATCACTTTGAAGAATATTCATATGCGGAATCGCTGTTCAATTGCTCCGATGCTTTGCTGCGGCACAATGCCGGCAGGCCCACGAATACTGGCACGTGTTACATACATCCCCCGGCTGGTGTTTTATGACGTCATTTTTGATGGCATCCAGCAGGACCTGCGCCTCGTCAACGGCCTTTTCCGCCAGTGCTTTTGGCTCCAGCCGGACGGGCTCGCCGGTGGTGAGATACATAAGCGTGGCTGTCTCCGGCAGCTCTCCGAGGCTCCGTCGAACCCCCTCGCAGTACAGGCCAATTTGAAACACGTATTTCGAGCGGTTTTGTTCACCGGACCTGCCTGTTTTGTAATCGATCAGGTGGCGACCTGCATCATTGGATTCAACCAATGCATCCACTTTTCCTTCTATTTCCACTCCGCTCACCTGAAACGTGATACCGGCTTCGGAGCGCAAATGGGACGATTGGGCCACTATTTTAACATAGATGTCGGAGGTGAGATAGTCCACGAGCCAGCCGCGGACCTCGGCTATCTGTGTATTACTCAGGCGGCCGTACATATCCGGCGCCTTTCGGGCGGTTTCAATCGCTTTGTCAAGGCCCCCGCGGCCGCTGCGGCCGAGCACCTCCAGCACCCGGTGTGCGAAGGTGCCCAATTGCATGACGCCCGCGCCATCCGACAGTCTTCCCAACCCAAACTCACTGTTTTCAGCCGGAATGTCATCGAGAGTGCCATAGGCGTATTGCAGCGGACAATCCCGGTAAGCCGCAAGTGCCGTCACTGATATTCTGCTGAGATTGCAGGCCGACACAGCGATATCCCGGACGCGGCTCCGGAGGTCCGCATCTATTGACTGGTGCTCGAGAGGCTCCCCGGCACGCATCTTCGCCGCGTGTCTTTCCACCAGCGGCTTTTTCTCGCGTGGCGGCTGTGGAAGCTCTGCAGGCTCTTCGACACGCAGCTGCACCGTCCAGCCGTCCTTTGTCACCTGTCCGGACTGCACCGTATCGTGACTGTACCCGGACGCCTCCAGGACCCAGTGCATCCACGAGTTTTGGGGAACACTCGCAGACCTCTCCGGGTCAATCGCCCCGGAGATGACGAGATAGTCACGCGCCCTGGTCGCCGCCACGTACAGCAGCCGGCGGTGTTCGGCCAGCTCGCGGCTGAATTCGGCCTCACGGATCATCTCACCGATTGCGAATTTCCCGCGCTCGTCATCTTCATACCGCGGGCACACCCCGAACTGTGTGGACTGCACGATGGGGCCGTGCCGGGCGTTGACGTCTCGCGAGGCGTCGGGGATCACCACCACCGGCCACTCGAGCCCCTTGGCCTTATGGACCGTCAGGAGCTTCACAAGGTCGGCCGTCTCGCGCCCCAGTGCCGCTTCTCCCTCCCGGTCCTCGGCCTCTGTCAATGTCTCGACATAGCGCACAAACTCGTCGAGACCGTAATTGCCATCACGCTCGAAGCCGCGGGAGACATCCACCAGCTTCCGAATATTGGCGATCCGGCGCTCACCGCCGAACTGGCCGGCCATGGCTGCTGAATAGCCGGTCTCATCTGTAATCCGGTCCAGAAGCCGTGAGAGTGGCAGGATTCCTGAAAGCATTCGGAAACGCTGCAGCTTCGCCACGGTCCATTCAGCCCGCGAGATGGTGTCCCCGAAGGCGTCGGGATGTTCGGACGATGATTGCCCTGACGCCACAGCCTGAAGACCTTCAAAAAGCGTGTCACCGGCGCGTGCAACACGGTACAGCTCATTGTCATCAAATCCGAAAAGTGGCGACCGCAGGACACCGGCAAGCGCCAGATCGTCGTGGAAATTATTCAGCACCCGAATCACGTTCAGCAGGTCCATGACTTCCTGCCGGGTCCAGAAGCCGATCCCGCCGATCGTGTAAAACGGGATCGCATGGCGCCGCAACGCGTTTTCGTAGAGGTTGATATTGCTGGTGGCGCGGAACAGGAGCGCCATATCTCCCCATTGCACTGGCCGCGAGTCACCGGAGTCTTCGTCAACGACCTCAAATCCAGACTCTTTCAGCTCTCTGAGGCGCGCGGCTAATGTCGCCGCTTCCCACTCACGCCGCTGCTCTGCGTTCGGGCGTTTCTCTTCCCCGCTGTCGTCTTTCACCGCCTCGCAGGCCGTTACGAGTACCTCTCCGGCGCTTCCCTCAGGATGTCTTTGACGATATGCCTGCAGGGGCTCGAACCGGGCCTCGTAATCCGGCTTTTCGGCGGTTCCCATGATACTTTCATGGTCAAACAGCCAGTTATGATAGCCGGTCAGCGAGGCCGTGCTGCGGAATGCCACTTCCAGCGCCAGCGCCCGGACGTCACCGGGGGCTTCCCTGAAGATCTGCCGCGTGTGCCGAAAGACGCGGACATCGGCATTTCGGAATCCGTAGATGGACTGTTTGGCGTCACCGACGACAAACAGCTTCGGCGCATCCGGCGGCCGGCTGTCATCATCGAAACCGGTGATGGCAAAGACAATATCCCGCTGCAGGTCATTGGTGTCCTGGAACTCGTCAACCAGCACGTGCTGATACCGACTGTGGCACTGTCTTCGGACTTGCGGATCGGTGTGCAGCAG
>JBKHJK010000249.1:0-4744 GCA_046538215.1 Armatimonadota bacterium | reverse complement strand
CCACAGCGGAGCGTCCGCCGATATCATAGGCATCTTCGGCCCCTTTCGCCACAGCGTCGTGCAGCGACGTCCAGCCGCCGAGGTAATCCCAGTTATCGATTGCATTCTGCAGACGCTGTTTATCGGTCGTAAATGTCTGATCGACTGAGATATCGGAGGCGAAATTGACAATTTCGCCCTGATCCTGCGGCCCCATCAGGTTGACGAATTCCGATGCGGCAGCCTCCAGTTCCTCGTTCGAACCAGACATGCTCGGACTGCGGTCCAGCACGAGACTCACGGATATCGGTGTCTGAGCCTGCGATGCCGTCCGGACATCGGTGACCACACACGGCTGCCCGTCCTCCGTCACACGAAAGTTGGAGGCATTCAGATCCGTGATGGGATTGCCGTCCTGGTCGTGAAACAGCTCAAAAACGACCACAGAGGGGAAGGATTCTTTGAGAACCTGGTTGATATCCCCGTCCACATCGCTATCCCCGGGATCGGGTGCGGCAGGTCGCTCCATGGTGATTCCCACATCGATAACTGCGTTGGGCAGCACATCCACCGGGCCGGCCGTTCCGGAGGCAAGGATGTCGCCCTCGACGAGCTGCGAATACGTGGGGTCATCAATCGTGCTCTGCGATCCCGGATTGGGGACGTTTCTGGCCTGAGCGCTGAAAAGCCGCCTGTGCCCGGAGGGTATCCCCTCAACCGTGAACGTGCTGGACCCACCGGTATCAGGCCGGTTGGCGATAAACGCTCGTGGCTGTGACATATTCTCGGCACTGACGAAGATGACAACGCGGTTCATCTCGGCCGGGAGATATGCCGGATTGACTTCCTCCGGCCAGTCAATAGTGAATTCGACAGTTCCATATCCCTCCGGGGCCACGGTCTGGTGTCCGGCGCTCGGCCCCCCGGATGAATGCCCCCCGCAGCCAAGCACGGCCAATACTGCCACGACAGTTATAAGAAGAAGCATCTTTGTCATGAGTCTTGTCATTAAACTACACTCCCTTTACGCAGGTGGTGGAGGTTGTCTCAAAATGCGACCGGGTACATCCGGGCGGCCCCGAAGTCGAAGGGGACCTGGCTGATGGTAATATCGCCACTGCCCGGCGGCAAAGCTCTTGCTGCGTTCACGATGCCGCCACCGATATCGGTGCGACTCTCACCGCCGCTGGTGACGATGAGCTCTTTCACCTGATACGCACTGAGGCTGGGGTCGAAGCTCCAGCTCAGCCCGGCGACGCCTGCAACAATCGGCGCCGACATGGACGTTCCACTCTGAAGCCGGACTCCAGGAGTTGTCGGTTGCGGACATTCAGGCCGTGTCGGCAAGCTTCGACACTGTGCAGAGCCGATACAGGCCCCGGGAGCGGCAATGTCCACGACAGTTCCCTCTCGCGTGAAGCTGGTTTCATTACCTGCGTCGTCAGTTGCAGCAACTATCACCGCGTTACTAGCCCATGCCTGCAATGCAGCCTGGCGGGCGGCGATTTCTTCATCCGTCGCGCTCGAACTCAGCGGAGGCAGCAATTGATTATCGTCCTTTACAACAGCCCCGTCATTGCCCGCGGCAAAGGCTATAAGTGCCGAATAACCCGGGCTGGCTGCCAGACGCACCGCTGCACTCATATTCTCACGGAAGCTTTGCTGCCGGGCGATGCACTTGCTGTGTGAGACAAAGCCGATGACATTTCCGCTGGCGTCATAGCGATGCGTATCGGCACCGGCTGACACATTGACAACCTTCGCACCGTCCTTGATAGCTGCCGTTATCGCCTCGGCAATATCCCATACAAAGAGCTTGTCGATCGTTCCGGCTTCGGCATACCAGTCATACACCTGCAGGGTATTGCCCCACGCAACGCCACATGCGCCATAGCCGTCATCACCGGGAGCAACCATCAGGCCTGCGACATGTGTACCATGGCCGATTTCATCATAGCCGGTGAAGAACCAGTACCGTTTCATGATCTGGATCTGACCGCTGCCGAAACTCGCGTTGGCGTCAATGCCGCTATCGACCATGCCCAACACGAGGTCGCCTTTCACTTCACCACGCCTGTCAACGGCCATTTGCCACGCCTCTTTTGCGTGGATCTGTTCAATCCAGTAGTCGCCATCAAATGAAACAGGATCAGGATCATAAGCAGTGTCATCATTGATGGAGACAGTTATGTTGGGAAGCGTGGAGCGAACACCCTGAACCGATGAGAGACCGGCAAGCAACTGCTCAGTGGTGGCCTGGTTGGGCGATTCGACCAGTACGCGACCGAGGTCCGGATGTTGCGCGACAACTTCGGCGTTATGCTGCTGCAGGTACGTTTCGAGTTCCGAACGGTCCGCGCCGGTCGCGCCGTCTGAAACCTCCACGATAATCTGGTCCGCGGCTGCCTCAACCGTCTGTCCGTTGGGGAGGTCAATATCGCCGACCTCTGACGGTTCGGATGTGCTCACACTGTCATCTTCAAAAAACGCTCCGGGCGGCTGATCACCGCCGTTCCCTCCTCCACCTCCGCCGCACCCGCCGACAACAAGCACGGCGATTACTACGACTGCCAGGACGATCCGGTAATTCTGTGGCATACAATCTCCCTCCCAGTGGGTGGCGCAGATGAAGCAAGCGCCTTTTCGATGAAACGTGTTGTGGACTGCCTGACTGCAGCGTCAAGTACCACTGCAGATGCGGGCTTCTCCTCGATGGCTACTTGCAAAGCCGGGGCGGATCAACGCCCGAGGCCCTGTCTCGAGATCACGCTCGCCCAAGACACGCCGAGCCCTGTACGATACAAAAGCTTCCCGCCGATATGCAGCCAGCCGGAAAGCAAAAGGACATGTATCCTGATATGGTTACATTGCGTATCGTTTCTCCGTCACAAAAGATTTTCCTTCGTCCGATACATATTACTTTAGATTTTTTATGCACATGTGCTTTTTTTGCGATAATGAGAACCATACCACACTAATTTGTGCCATCGATACAGGCTGGACCACCACGAGATCACCCCATTGCACCGTATCTTTAGGGATGCATACTGACAGGTTTGACGGGAATGGTGTCTCACTGCGGCGCCTTCAGGACTCTCCCGCACGCCATCAACCTTTGGGAGACGGGCAGCTCCATGCCCGCCCTGTGGATGCCCCGGCAGGATAACACAGGCCTGCTGGGGAAAAAGCGACCAGCGTACAGAAAACGGGCCTGGAAGAGAAGAGCGCACATTTTTGCCGATATTGCTGCATGGGACCGGGCGGTTACGCTCTGGATCAACCAGCACCATCACCTGGTGCTCGATTTCATTCTCCAGCCTGTCTCGCTGTTCGGGGATGGCGGATAAGGATGGATCGTGGTGACGCTGCTTCTGCTGATTTTCGGAGGACGAAAGGAACGCGTTGGCACCACCTGTCTCGCCGCGGGGCTTCTTTTGACCGAGTTTCTACTGATGCCATATGCGCGGGAGATATAGCCCCGTCCACGTCCCTTTACGTACATCAAGGGTATCCGCACGATCGGCCACGAATGGGACAGAGCATCTTTCCCCTCCGCGCATATGTACCTGTGGACCCAGATCACGATTGTGTACGGTTTGTTGTACCGCAAATCGCTGTGGCCGCTGGTGATACTGACGCTTCTGAGCGCCTATTCACGCCCGTATGTTGGCATGCACCATGTCCTGGATTCCGTGGGTGGCATGGTTTTCGGCGGCATCATGGGCAGCATCGCAGTCCACGCGGCGTACCGCTGGATCGGCACCGGCACCCCGCAGGAGAACGCGAACGCCTCCGATTCGGATGCGGTTGCAGACACGAGCGATGACGAACACGCGACATAGGCTCACGCCCCGCACCGTCCTGATTAAGAAATCATGAAGCTTGCCGAATTCCGCCCTTGACATCGATTTGCGGATGACATATGCTGCTGAGTTAGACGAATCTAACTCTGGCAGACAGAAAAGTGCGCGGGGGCCGTCACCCCCACGCACCGGCTGAGAAGCGAGGATAATCCTCACTCCCATCCAATTTGAGGGTACTGTCCTCCTCCCGGCTCTGTCAATGCCACAGATTCTCAGGAGGATGTAACATGACATGTCAACGACGTACACACGGCTTTACGCTCATCGAATTGCTGGTGGTGATCGCGATCATTGCAATACTGGCGGCAATTCTCTTCCCGGTCTTCGCCCGCGCCCGCGAAAAAGCCCGCCAGACGAGTTGTTTGAGCAACATGAAGCAGTGGTCGCTGGGGATCATGATGTACGCACAGGACTATGATGAAATGCTTCCGATCACCATGGAGGTTGACCAGCACGGCGCTTCCACCGTCCTGTGGATGTGGTTCAACGGCCTCGATCCTTACATCAAGAATCAGCAGATGCGGTGGTGCCCGTCAGATCCGGACAAAGGCAGCGATCCGGATCTGTGGGGAAGCTACCTGATGAACGGAATGCTTACGGCCGGGTGTCGGTCAATCGGGGCCGCCGAGAAGCCCGCTGAGACGATACTCATGGCCGAAAGGGCGGCAAACTGGCGCAATCTCCCTGCCAACGACCCCTCTGACCACACCAGTCCCTACTACGACCTCTGCTATGATAGCTGGCTTCCCAACGGCGACTGGTACACCGGCACAATCGCCTGGCCGCCGGTTTTCGAGGACCTTCTCGACACCGACCGTCACAATGGCGGGCAGAACTTCGCCTTCCTCGACGGTCATGCCAAGTGGCTCAAATGGGAGCAGACGGTGAAGGCCAGTGACAAC
>JBKHJK010000248.1:0-4768 GCA_046538215.1 Armatimonadota bacterium | reverse complement strand
CCCTCGGCCACGTGCGCTATTCGACAACCGGCAGCAACACCCTGGCAAACGTCCAGCCGATGACCGGTGAAGGCCCATTTGGCCCCTTCGCCATCGGTCACAACGGGAACCTGGTTAACGCTGCCGAAATGCGGCGCGAGCTGCAGGAGCGGGGTATCGAGTTTGAGGCCACCAGTGATACCGAGGTCATGGCCAAGTTCATCGCCAACAGCAGCGCCGACACACTCGAAGACGCTATCGCCGAAATGATGCACCGGGCCCGGGGCGCGTACTCGCTCGGCCTTATCACCCCCGGTAAAGTCGTTGCCGTCCGCGATCCCAACGGCGTGCGCCCGCTGTGCATCGGGCAATTGAATGGTGACAAATGGGTGGTGGCATCTGAAACATGCGCCCTGCACGTGGTGGGGGCTGAGTTCGTCCGTGAGATCGAACCGGGCGAGATCGTCACCATTGACGAAAACGGCATGACGGCCATGCAGGTCATCGAGCCGACCCGCAAGGCCTGCTGCATCTTTGAGTTCATCTACTTCGCCCGCCCCGATAGTCACATCTATGGCCGGTCGGTCTATATGTCACGGCAGCGCATGGGACACATGCTCGCCCAGCAGGCTCCGGTGGACGCGGATCTGGTCATCCCGGTACCCGAAAGCGGCATCCCTCACGCCATGGGATACGCGCAGGTCGCCGGCATTCCGTACGGTGAGGGCTTCATCAAGAACCGCTACATCCACCGGACGTTTATCGCTCCCGACCAGCGGCTCCGTGACCTTGGTGTGAAGATGAAGCTGACGCCCCTGAAGGAGGCGGTCAGCGGCAAGCGTCTGGTTGTGGTGGATGATTCCATCGTCCGCGGCACGACAACGGGCCCGGAAATGGAGCTGCTGCGGGAGGCGGGAGCCCGGGAGATCCATCTTCGCATCAACTGCCCGCCGATCGAATACCCGTGCTTTTACGGCATTGATACCTCCAACCGCCAGGACCTGATTGCTGCCCGCATGTCTGTCGAGGAGATCCGCCAGCACCTCGGCGCCGACTCGCTGGAATTCCTCAGCATCAAAAACCTCGTCACAGCCGTCGGCCTCCCCAAAAACAACTTCTGCACAGCCTGTTTCGATAATCGGTATCCCATAGCGATCCCCGACGAGGTCAAGGCCACGAAATTCTCGCTCGAGAAAGCCACGACCTCGAACTGAACCGGGAGGGAGTATCATGGATGACGGGATGACCTACCGCGATGCGGGGGTTGATATAGAGGCCGCTGAAGAGACCCTTAAATCTCTCGGTGAGACAATCAAATCAACGCACGGGCCCGAGGTATTGGCGGGCCGGGCGGATTTCGGCGGGATGTTTGCACTCGGCAATTACGACGACCCGGTCCTTGTCGCCGGCGCTGACGGCGTCGGCACCAAGCTGAAGATCGCCTTTATGACGGACATCCACGATACCGTCGGCCAGGACCTGGTCGCCATGAACGTTGATGACATCATCTGCATGGGCGCTCGCCCGGTCTTCTTCCTGGATTACCTGGCGACCGGCGCCATTGAAAAAAATACCATCACACAGGTGGTCACCGGTATCGCAAACGCCTGCAGGAAAGCCGGCTGTGCGCTGCTTGGCGGCGAAACGGCGGAGATGCCCGGCTTCTACCAGGACGGCGAATACGATCTGGCAGGGTTTGCCATGGGTGTGGTTGAGCGAAACAGTATCATTGACGGCAGCGCCGTACAGGCCGGTGACGTGATCGTGGGCATGCACTCATCGGGCCTGCACAGCAACGGCTATTCGCTGGTGCGAAAGGTGCTTTTGCAGAACAGGCAGCTCGGGCTTGATACGCATATTGAAAGCCTCGGCTGCACTCTTGGTGAGGAGCTGCTGCGGCCGACGAGGATATACTGCCGCGTGCTTGCCGAGATTCTTGCTGAAGGTTTCCCCGCCCATGCCATCGCTCATATCACCGGTGGCGGCTGGTATGATAATATCGCCCGGGCGCTTCCAGAGGATCTCGGTGCGACGCTGGATCCATCCGCAGTTCCCGTCCTCCCCATCTTCGGACTGGTGCAGGAGGCCGGCAATATCAGTGATGAGGAGATGTATCGGACCTTCAATATGGGCATGGGCATGGCTGCCATTGTGCCCGCGGGTCAGACCGACGGGTGGCTCGAGGCGCTGCAAGAGGCCGATGTGCAAGCATGGGTGGTCGGCGAAGTTCATGACCGAGACACCGATGTCTCACTGCGACTGTAGGCGCTTTCAAACATACTGATACAAAGCGGTTCCGTCATAAGAGGGTGTTGCACAGGTGGAAATCAGGGTCATCAATGGTGAGATGGAGGGCTTCTCTTTCGAGATTGACAAGCCCGTCATAACGATCGGCAGGAAATCAGAGAATGACGTCTGTCTGCCGCTCGATCGGCGTATTTCGCGCTTCCACGCCCAGATCACCTCGCGCGGTGACGGTACATGGGTCATCGAGGACCTCGACAGCCGCAATGGCACCTTTGTTGGCCAGCGGCGCATTCACGCCCCCACGGTTCTTCGCCCCGATGACCGCTTCCGCATGGGCCAGACGTGGCTGACGCTGTCACAGGACGAAGAAGAGGATTTTGTAGCGCCCGGGCTTGAACAGGTGCAGATCGCCGACGCCGACCAGGCCAGTGGCGATATGGACAATGTCGTCTATTCCGTATCCGCCGAGGACGCCGCGGCCGAGGTTGAGCGAGAGGCGGATGAGTTGCGTGAATACTTTGACGTGTATCAAAAGGTCAGCCGGGCGCTCAGCTCCACACTGGAGCAGGCAAAGCTGTTTGACCAGATCATGGACTCCATCATGGACGCCCTGCCGGCCGAGCGAGGTTTTCTGCTGCTTGTGGATCGCAGCACCGGCGAATTGATCCCCCGGACCGCGCGGCGCAAGGCGAACGGAGCCGACGATGAAGAAAGAGTGACCATCTCCCGGCATATCGTGAACAGGGCGATTAACGAACGGGCCACCATTCTGACCACCGACGCCATGTCTGACGAGCGCTTTCAGGAACTGGAAAGCGTCCGTGATTTCGGCATTCGCTCCGCCGTATGTGCGCCACTCGTGCGGGGCGAGGACGTCCTGGGAGTGCTGTATCTCGACACCACCTCCCAGACGCATGTTTTTACAAAGCGTGACGTGGAGCTGATCGCAGGGCTGGCAAGCCAGGCGGCGCTGGCAATTGACAATGCACGGCTGTACGGAGATCTGCGCAAAGCCTATAACGACCTCAAGGACGCCCAGACGCAGCTTATCCGCTCTGAAAAGCTTTCGACCATCGGCGCCCTGTCAGCGACGATAGCGCACGATATGGCAAATATTGTCACGCCGCTGCAGCCCCTTATGCACATCATGCTTCGCGATGTGGATGTTGATGAAGAGGATTATGAGGCCGTGCAGCGGCAGGTCAAACGCCTCAACGCCCTCGTCGAGCGCCTGCTATCCTTCTCGCAGGCAGAAGACGTGGAATTGAAGCCGGTGAATATTAATGATATTGTTCATAGCACACTGGGCCTTCTCAACACCGAGTTCAACCATCGCGGGGTGAAACTCGAAACCGACCTCTCCGAAGGGCTTCCTGATATCTATGCAGACGAAAACCAGATAGATCGCGTGCTTTTGAACCTCTGCATGAACGCCATCGAAGCAATGGACGATGTGGACAACCCCCGGCTGGAGTTGCGAACATACCGGGATCACGACGAGGTGGTCGTGACGGTGACCGATAACGGCCCCGGCGTTCCCCAGGATCTCGAATACGACATCTTCGACCCGTTTTTCACCACCAAGGAAACCGGCACCGGTCTCGGCCTCTTTTCCTGCCGACGAATCGTGCAGTCAGATCACAACGGACTTATCGAATACGAAACCGAGCCGGGCGAAGGCACAACTTTTTCAGTACGGCTTCCGATCGCCCGGGAATAGCATCTGCCCGGATATCCCCACAGAAAAGATCTCACTGCAGATAATCAACTTCCTGTACGCAGCCATTGGTGGGGCGGAAATGTGCCGGTGAGTGGTGAGGGGAACGCTTGAAGCGGCATCGGACCGGGCAGTCCCGGCGGCTGGACGGCCTCTCGGAAGTATGACTGAAGCCCCTGGAAAAGACCGTGGGCGGCACTGGCGAGAAACGCCCGGTCTCGCATCTTTCTCTCCTCTTCAGGATTGCTCATGAACGCACACTCCACCAGCGCCCTGGGACAATCGGTGTCTCTCAGCACATAAAAGCGCTGCCATGAAACGAACCGGTCCCTCGTTCCCAGTGCGCTGACCAGACCGTTTTGCAGCTTCATGGCCAGCAGATGACTCATCGGCGTCCAGTAGTAGGTTTCGGTGCCGGATGCCCCGGTCGGGTCTCCCCCACCGACGGCGTTGTTGTGCACACTGACGAACACGTCGGCTCCGGCGGCCTTCGTCGCCTGCACACGCGCCTCCAGCTCTCCAGACTTGTCGCTGCCGGGAGCGACGGCCGTGTCGGTGTACCGTGTCATCACCACTTCGGCCCCCGCGGTTTCAAGACGTTCACGCAGCAGCGAGGAGATGGTCAGATTGACCTCCTTTTCGGTGAGGCCGGTGGGGCCGACCGCACCCGTATCAGAGCCGCCATGTCCCGGGTCAATGGCGATGCGCTTTCCCGCGACATCGGGGCTCTCAAAACTGTCGTTGATATCCAGCAGCAGATGCCCGCTGCTGCTGAACCGGGCCCGGTAACCTGCCTGATGCGCGTTGGGTAGATCAATGATAATC
>JBKHJK010000247.1:0-4774 GCA_046538215.1 Armatimonadota bacterium | reverse complement strand
GATCGCCTGCCACTTGCGGTTCAGAGACGACCGGCTGGGCGCACCGAAAACTTCGCCGGTGCCAAAAAAGCATGTAGCGGCAAATACCGCGCCGATTATGAAAAACAAGCGCTGATGCCAGTTCCGCATAACAGCCTCGCTACACCTCTTTGAGATATCTGTGTGCTCCGATCAAGGCTCCGGTGACTCCGAAAAACATCCCTGTAAGAACGGTGCCAAACCCGAATGCAAACAGAAACTGTCCCGAATAAACCAGGTTGATGAACTGCAGATTCGCCTGCGCGTATTCGTGTATCCAGGCGTAACCCAGCAGTATGAGTATGCCCGAAATTATTCCGCCGACGACGCCCTGCATGGCCCCTTCGAAAAGCAGGGGGCCGCGTATAAACCAGTTGGTCGCTCCCACAAGCTGCATAATCCGAATTTCACGTCGCCGTGCATAAATGGTCAGTCTGATGGTTGTTGTGACGATAACCATTGCCGCAGCGGCGAGTAAAAACCCCAGCACCATGCCGCTCACTTTGACCCCGTGCGAGAGCCGGATGATCTGGTCGGTGACGGTGGCATTGTAGTCAACCTCCCCTTTCTCACCAACAACCTCGGAGGCGAATTCGGCCACCGCCGCCAGGTCTGCAGGGTCGTTGACATGCACCCGGATGGTGCGGGGAAGTGGATTGTCAATAATCCGATATTCGTCAGGGTCCTGCCCGAGCATCCGGGCCAGTTCCTGCAGGGCCTCTTCTTTGCTCAGAAAGGTTGTTTCTTTGACGCGCAGATCGCCGAAGAGTTTTGTCTCGATGGTGTCTGCGTCGGCCTCATCTTCGAGATACACGTTAATGACCGCACGCCTGGCCTGTTGTGAGGCCATGTGATCGAGATTGATTGCGCCCAGAGAGAACGCGCCCAGAATTATCAGGCTCACCGCCAGGTTCCCCACCGAGGCCAGGCTCACCAGCCAGTTGCGCTGCATCGCCGTCCACGCTTCGATGAGAACGAACTGCAGCCCCCTAAGTCCCATCGTAGCTGCCCCCGTGTTTGGCGTCACGGACGATGGTGCCCTGGACGAGGTTTACCACACGCCGCTGCATCTGATCAACGATATACTTGTCATGTGTGCCCACGACAACGGTGGTTCCGCGCATGGCGATATTATCAAGGAGCTGCACCAAATCCCACGAGGTGTCAGGATCAAGGTTGCCAGTGGGCTCATCGGCTAAGAGCACCGGAGGGGCGTTGACCAGCGCACGGGCGATGGACACCCGCTGTTTTTCCCCGCCGGAGAGCTGGTCCGGAAACGCATCGCTTTTATCAGCAAGCCCCACAAGCTCCAGGCTGATGGCGACCTTGTTATGCTTTTCGCGCCGGGTTGCACCCAGGACGTCGAGCGCAAATCCCACGTTTTCCCACACTGTCTTTTCGGGCAGCAGCCGGAAATCCTGGAACACAACGCCCACCTGTCGGCGCAGGAACGGTATCCGCTTGTCCGGCAGCCGCGCAACATCCTGGCCTGCAACCACCACGCGCCCTTCGGTCGGCAGGTGCTCACGGTATATGAGGCCGAGCAGAGAACTTTTCCCGCTCCCGGAAGCACCAACCAGGAAAAGAAATTCACCGCGCTCGACATGCAGATCAATGGAGCGAAGGGCCCTGGTGCCGTCAGGGTAAACCAGGCCCACGCCTTCGAAGTGGATCATGCGTTTGCCGCCATCCGTTGCTGTGTGTTATATTGCGAATGATGGTGCGAAGACATTACAGGTAAGTATAGCAAAAAAACACACCACGAACAATATGCCCCGCATCCTGTGCGCCTATCGTGCAGAATGAACATTTGTTTCCCTGCCCGTCGTCTATTTCTCCTGACATGGCTGTTTGAGACGTGATATACTGTCTGTTAATCACCAGCATGGAAAGGGGATGGGGTGGATCATGAAACTTTCGGCTTCCTGTGTGCGCCTGCCTGTTATTATAACGGTTTTTGCTGCCCTGATTGTTTCAATGGCTCTTGTGGCGGGCTGTAAGGGTGATCGGCGGCTGTTGAGCAAAGACCAGCAGATACAGCTTGGCCGTGACGCCGGTAATGATTACGAACGCGAGATCGGACGGGATTATGATTCACGGCGTAATGCCCTTGTACAGCGCCTCGGTGCACGCATCGCGGATGCTGCCACGCCCCCGGATTTTCCCTATGAATTCCGGGTGCTGGCTGATGATCGCGTCAATGCCGTTGCCTTTCCCGGGGGCAGGATCTACTTTTTCAGGGGCATCATTGAAACGCTTGATTACAATGAGGACCAGCTCGCCTGGATCGCCGGGCATGAAGCCACGCACGTTGCGCGCGAACACGCGGCTCGCCGAATCGAGAGGCAGTTGGGATACCAGCTTGCTTTGAAGCTCATTTTTGGAGACGATACCGCCGGTGAGATCGCGGGGGCCGTCGCCGGTCTTATGTTGCAGGACTACGGCCGCGATAACGAATTGGAGGCCGATCGCTTCGGCGCCAGATACGCCTACGAGGCCGGATATGATCCCACTGCTGCGCTGGCTGTTATGGACGAGTTTCGCAGAATCCAGGGAAAAGACCCGAGTGACTTTGAGATATTATTCATGAGCCATCCGGGCAGTACCGAGCGAAGCGACCAACTTCAAAGCTACCTTCGCCAGCAGGGATGGAGTGGCCAGTATTTCCAACCCTGAGGCGACAGAACGCAACGGCCGGCATTTCATGGTGTTGATTCTGCATGCCTGAAAAAATCCATATTCTCCACATTTTGCGCAGCAGGGACGCCTTTGTGCGCGACCAGATCATTTCGCTCGTCGGACGTCTTCCGCGGCGACATTTCACCATCACCGTCGCCGGAGACCATACGAGGCTCGTGAAGCGACAGCTTGATGTCCGGAAGACACGCTGGATTGATATGCCGCTGCCTGCTACAACGTCCGTGTCAGAGCAGCTTGCGGCCGGCCGTCGCCTCAAGCGCGTCCTGGCGTCAAATCCCGTATCCCTCATGCACGCACATGGCTTTCAGGCGGCGTTTACAGCGCTGGGCAGCCGCATGCTCGGGGGGCCACACGTGCCGGTGATTTTCAGCCCGCATGGCCCGCCGGGGATGCAGAATCGTACGCCCCTGCAGCGCCGCGCGGTTTCATCTGCGGCCAGGTGGGTGATGCAAAACGTTGACCGTGTTGCGGTGCAGTCAGGATGGGAACTGGCGCAGCTCCAGCCTATTGGCCTGCCAAAAACCGAGAAAACCCGGCTGGTGCCGCAGGGAGCCGCCGTAAAAGCTCTGAGGGCCGACTTCGAGCCCGGCGCCAAGCGCAGACTCGTGGGGCTGGACCCGCAGGCCGCCATCATCGGCATCTGTGTGGGACCCGAGGCAACCGGATTCAGGACATTTCTGCGAGCCGCCAATGCCATTTCACAAATCACACCCAACGTCGAATTCGTGTCTCTGGGCGAACACGGAAAGTCCTCGGATATGTCGGAGCTGGCGCATACGCTGGGGCTCACCGGCTCGATGGTCTTTCTCGGCGACCGGGCGGATGTCGCCGAGATAATCGCATCCCTCAACGCCCTGGTGATACCCGCAGATTTCATGGGAGGCACAGGCTATGCCCTGCAGGCGCTGGCCAACAATATCCCGCTCGTCGTCGGTGAAACAGGGCCGCTGGCGGACGACATCGAGCAAATATCGTCGGCCTACATCGTGCCAGCGGGCGATTTGAAGGCTCTCAAGGATATATTTCACCGGATCCTCGAACGCGTTCCCGGCACCGCCGGAGAGGAGTTCATTATCGAAGAGCTCTCCATCACAAGTCGCGAGGCCATGGTCGAGCGCAGCACCATCAACCTCGACACAAAAGGCCTCGACCCGGAGGAAGAGACCGATGCCGCCTCTGAGGGCGCTGCAGTCCGTCGGGTCATTGATGCGCACAGCATGGAGAAGATGGTCATCCGCTATGTGCGAATGTACGATGAGCTTGTCCAGGTGCCGGTTCCGCAGCGCCAGACTGTTTCTGGATAGCTGCTGACCATTTTAGGCAATGGAGTCCATGGATTGACGATGAGAGACGACACAGCCCGTGACGCAAGGCGGCTGAAAGTGGTCGCCTGCGGTGTTTTTGAGCCCGAACTGCGAGAACTGGTCAATGAGGTCGCTCCCGAGATTGACCTGCAGATGCTCGACGCCGGTCTTCACGCACACCCTCATGAGTTGCGAAGCCAACTCCAGCAGGCCATTGATGACGCTCGGGGCGAGAAGTTCGACGCTATCGTTGCCTGCTACGGCCTGTGCGGACGGGGCACCTCGGGGATTATCGCCCGCGATGTCCCCGTCGTCCTGCTGAAGGTCCACGACTGCATCACGCTCTTTTTGGGCTCCCGCAGCGCCTACAGAGAGCAGTTCAGCCGGCATCCGGGAACATTTTATATCACGCCGGGGTGGTACGAAAATAAGATCAGCCTTGATGATGAGGACAGCTTTGACCGGCGGACGCTGGACGGTGACGCCGACCCGAGGTTTGCCCGCTGGGCCGAGCAGTTCGGTGACGAGGACGCTCGCTGGCTGCAAAACTTTTACGACAGCTGGAAGCGTAACTATACGCGGGCGGTGTATATCAACACGCTGGGCGACACCTCCGGGGAGTACGCCGAATACACCCGCCGCCTTGCTGATACCATGGGCTGGGAGTACGAGGAGATCCCCGGGCGTCGCGATATTCTGCGGCGGGCTTTGAGCGGCCAGTGGAGCGGCGA
The DNA here is from genome assembly GCA_046538215.1 of Armatimonadota bacterium. Lineage (GTDB taxonomy): Bacteria > Armatimonadota > Zipacnadia > Zipacnadales > UBA11051 > JBKHJK01. The sequence goes on along the minus strand of JBKHJK010000247.1, from coordinate 21 downwards.
CGACATTGTAGTCATCCGACC
>JBKHJK010000246.1:0-4781 GCA_046538215.1 Armatimonadota bacterium | reverse complement strand
GATCGCCTCATCGCGGCATTTACACGTGATCACAAACTGGTCCTCGGGAATGACGCCCTGGCTGAAGCGGTTATCAATAAGAGCGGTGATGGCGGCCGGGTCCTGGCCACAAAGGAAGCGGGATGTGTCAATGTAGTGGCAGCCGAAATTGACAACATACCCATGTCCCTGAGCGCCCTTCTTGAATCGCCAGAAATCCTCGGGCACATCGTCTTTCGTCGTTGCCGTTCCGCTGAAGCTCGCATCAACAGCGACGACGTCACCGATCTCGCCCCGCTCGATCAGGCGCCGGGCCTGCATGAAGGGTCTGCGGTAGCGTGTTGACTGGCCGATCATCAACTTCACGCCCGCCTCATCCGTGGCGCTGATCATCTGCCGGCATTCTTGCAGCGTCGGGGCCATGGCCTTTTCGCAATAGATATGCTTTCCGGCCTCTGCGGCGGCGACGGTGACCTCGGCGTGCAGATGTGTCGGAACCGCGATCACCACCACGTCAACTGCGTCGTCGGCCAGAAGCTCGCGATAGTCGGCGTAGGGAGTGGGGTTTGAAGAGCGTTCTTCGGCGACCGATTGGACCTTTGAGACATTTGCATCTGCGATTGCGACCAGTTCTAATCCGGCAACCGTCTCCGCGGCGTCCATGTGGCGGCTGCTCACCCGTCCGCAACCGATAACGCCGTAGCCAAGCGTATCCATCATAAGCACCTGCTTCAATGTGAATGTGTGGGGGTGTCGAAACTATTCTGTCATCATCGGCTCTAATTTCGCAGGGAGATGTTCTTTGACCTTCAGGCAGGAAAAAAAGAATCGGCATGGAAGGAGTCGATAGTACAGACCGCGTCAATTTTCCCTTCTTTGACCGAAACGGGAGCACGTACAGGTAGAAAAACACACTGATATGTGCCCTGCCAGAGTTCTCAACCAATCTCACCGAACAGAAAGACTTTGAGGTGCGCCGACATGGGGCTACAGATCTATCTCGACGGAAAGCTCGTCCCTGAAGAGGAAGCCACTGTTTCCGTCTTTGACCACGGGCTTTTGTATGGCGATGGTATTTTCGAAGGCATCAGAGCATATAACGGAAGAGTATTCCGTCTGGACGAACATATCGCCCGGCTGTATGAGGGAGCCCGGGTGCTGAAGCTTGATATTCCGCTCAGCAGGGACGAGATGGTTGAGGCGATCCTGATGACACTCCGGGCAAACGACCTGGAGGACGCCTACATTCGTCTGCTTGTCACACGTGGCGTGGGCGATCTGGGACTCGACCCCCGAAAGTGTCCGAATCCAACGGTTGTCATCATCGCCGATTCGATTGCACTGTATCCGCCCGAGTATTACGAAAAAGGGCTGTCAGTCATCACCTGCTCGACGCGCCGGAACGATCCGGTGGCGCTCGATCCGGCCATCAAATCGCTGAACTACCTGAATAACATACTGGCGAAGATGGAGGTCAACGAGGCGGGTGTGCCCGAGGGAATCATGCTTTCCACAGACGGCTATGTGGCCGAATGCACCGGTGACAACCTGTTCTACGTCAAAGACGGAGGTCTGATAACTCCACCCGCCTTTATCGGCAACCTCTCTGGCATCACCAAGGATGTTGTCATCGAGCTTGCACAGGAACAGAACTTGCCGGTTCATGAGCGGCTGTTCCGTACCAGGGACGTATATACAGCCGACGAGTGTTTCCTGACCGGGACGGCGGCGGAACTGATCCCGGTTGTTGAGGTGGATGGCCGCGTGATCGGGGATGGCCGGCCGGGACCGATTTTCCGCGAATTACTGGATAAATACTCTCATCTCACGCAAACTAAAGGAACGCCCATCTATCCATAATGGCAAGAAGGCCGCTGTCGGAACTCGAAGGGTTATTCAGGCGTTAGCAGGGGTAGAAATGAATCAAGTGTGATACCTTTTGGGTGCCCGGATGAAGAAACAGAAGAGGCAGGCCCGGGGAAAAGAGGGCACGTTGACAAACTTCAGCCGCAGCGAACATTCCGACAATTTCCGTCGTCTGTAATGTTGAACACGCATAAAATTATGGCTGCATCACGATACATATTTGCAGTAGTAGAGGAGTAACAGTACATGGAGCTTTGGCAACGATTCACCAGTCGAGCCAGGCGAGCTGTTCTTATGGCCCACGACGAAGCCGCGCGCATGGGCCAGCAACTGATCTCGACTGAACATCTTCTCCTCGGTCTCATGAGGCTGCGCGAGGGGGTGTCAGCCGAGATACTTCAGTGGCTTGGAATAGATTTGGACCGGCTGCGAAATGACCTGCGCAGACAGATGGAAGTACAGGGATCAGGCCAGGCCTCAGCAGACGTCTCATTCACACCTGAGGCCCAGCGTGTGCTGCAGCGAGCCTACGCGGAGGCCAGGTCTCTTGGCGATTACCACATAGGAACCGAACACATCCTCATCGGTCTTTTGCGCGAGGGTCGGGGAGCCGCATACCGCATCCTCCGCCGCCACGGAGCGGATCTGCCGGTGGTCAGGCAGGCGCTGCGTGAAATCTCGGGCCGTGACGAGGATGAAGAAGAACGCACCAGCGAAGAGGGCGACGAAAGCAGCGAAACCCCGGCCATTGACTACTTCAGCCGGGACCTGACAGAAATGGCGCGTGAACAGAAGCTGGATCCCACCATCGGCAGAAATGTTGAAACCGAGCGAGTGATCCAGATTCTCTGCCGCCGCACCAAAAACAATCCGTGTCTCATCGGAGAGGCAGGCGTCGGGAAGACGGCGATCGTCGAGGGACTGGCCCAGAAAATTGTCAACGGCGATGTCCCTGATCTGCTGCGCAACAAGCGTCTGGTGTCACTCGACCTGGCCGGACTGGTCGCCGGAACCAAATATCGTGGAGAATTCGAGGACCGCATGAAGCGCATTCTCGACGAAATCCGCGAAAACGAAGGCCGCATCATCGTCTTTCTCGATGAGCTGCACACCATCGTCGGAACGGGTGCGGCAGAGGGTGCCATGGATGCCTCCAACATCCTCAAACCCAGCCTTGCCCGGGGGGAGCTCCAGTGCATCGGAGCCGCCACCATGGACGAATACCGCAAGCATATCGAGAAAACGGCGTCGCTCGAACGACGTTTCCAGGCCGTCAAGGTGCATCAGCCGGACCAGGAAGAGGCACTGGAGGTCCTGGAGGGTATTCGTGACCGCTACGAGGATTACCACCGGGTTGAGTTCACCCCCCAGGCTCTCAGGGCGGCCGTGAAGCTGTCGGATAGATATATCACCGAGCGCGCTCTGCCCGACAAGGCTATTGACCTGATAGATGAGGCGGCCGCACGCGTGAAGCTCCGGCACTTCAAACAGCGACCTCCCGTCGTTGAATTGCTCCAGGAGCGCGAGGAGGCCGAGCGCGCCATGGAGGAGGCGCTGGCACCCGAGAGCCTGGACCTGGATGAGGCGGAGAAGTTCGACGAGCGCCGCCGACAGGTCGAAGAAGAGATCAGCCAGATCGAAGCCAACTGGCAGGAAGAAGAAGAGGTGCCGCTGGTTGTGGCCGAAGACATTGCCGACATCGTCTCGATGTGGACCAACATCCCGGTCAGTTCGCTGACACAGGAGGAATCCAAGCGGCTGCTGGACATGGAGGATGAGCTCCACAAGGACGTCGTCGGGCAGGACCAGGCCATTGAGGCCGTTTCCAAGGCTGTACGACGCGCCCGTTCGGGTGTGAAGGACCCGCGCCGTCCGATGGGCTCATTCATCTTCCTCGGTCCGACCGGGGTGGGGAAAACGCTTCTGGCGCAGGTCCTGGCGCAGTTCCTGTTCGGCGACCGCGACGCCCTCATCCGTATAGACATGTCCGAGTATATGGAGAAGTTCTCCGTCTCGCGACTGGTGGGTGCACCACCCGGATACGTCGGATATGATGAAAGCGGACAGCTCAGCGAAGCCGTCCGCAGGCGTCCGTATTCGGTCGTCCTGTTTGATGAAATCGAAAAGGCCAACCACGAGGTCTTCAGCATCCTGCTGCAGATCATGGAGGATGGCCGCCTGACCGATGGACAGGGGCGCACGGTTGATTTCCGCAACACCGTCATCATCATGACGTCAAATGTGGGTGCCCGCAATATCACCGCCGACAAGCAGGTGGGATTCAGCACAGAGGCCGAGCTGGCCCGGCTGAAAGAGACCCAAAAAGACTACAAGCGCATGAAGCAAAAAGTCACCGACGAGCTGAAGAATACGTTCAGCCCCGAGTTTTTGAACAGGCTGGATGACGTCGTCGTGTTCCACGCACTCACACAGGAACAGATCGCACAGATCGTGGACCTGGAGCTGCAGAACGTTCGCAAGCAGCTTGCTGACCGAGATCTGCAGATGGAACTCACCGACCGCATGCGCGAATTGCTGGTCGAAGAAGGCTACAATCCCGACATGGGTGCCCGACCCCTGCGCCGGGCGGTGCGCAACTACGTCGAAGATCCGGTGGCGACAATGCTGCTGGAGCATGAAGACGAACTCGATGAGTACGAAACTGTCGTCGTGGATGTCGGTGAAGATAAAGAACCCAAAGTGGAACTCGCAACCGAATCGATGCCGGTATCACACTGACCGGTGTCAGCCCGTAATGTCTTTCGAGCCCGCTTCGCGAAGAAGCGGGCTTTTTCTATGGCTTCCGGAAGGAAATTGCAAACAAAGCATCGAAGCAATGCACGAGACCGCAAGAACGATTCAGACAGGGAGACCGCCATGCAGAAGCTTGCCGACCATCCGCGTCTTTTCGCCAGCAGTGATGATATCCGCAGTAT
>JBKHJK010000245.1:0-4787 GCA_046538215.1 Armatimonadota bacterium | reverse complement strand
GCGTGCGCTCTACCCCGTGTGAAATGTGGTGGCCGTATCCTCGTTCGTCCAGGGCATCTACGACCCGCTGGACGTCTTCGTCTGTTGCGTTGGGCTCCATGACAATAATCATTGTTTATCTCTCCTGCTGTGGGACGCCGCGCCCTGTCTGTGGTGACCGGGCGCCCTTTTTGCCAGTTATGGCAAAAGGGACGCAACCAGAAGCACCGTACAATCCGGGCGCCTGTCGCGTCCCACGCTCTTTTCACTGATTGTGGTTGGCAGATCGTGGTTCCTGCCTGTCGTCAGCCGTCCAGGATTCCTTCAAGCGCGCCGATGAACTTTTTGTTGTGCTCCGGCGTGCCAACAGTCACGCGGATCCATGTATGCAGACCCCAGATGTCACCGGTACGGATGGTCACGCCCTGCTGCATGAGACCGTCGAAGACCTCTCGAGAATGCACTCCTGTATCAACCAGGACGAAATTTGCCTCGGAAGGCACGTACTGCAGTCCCATCCTGTCAAACTCCCCGTACAGGTACTCACGGCCTTCGGCAACCATTTCGTGGCTCTTTTCGACGTGCTGTTGGTCCTGCAGGGCCGCGATGGCGGCCTCCTGAGAAACAAGACTGACGTTGAACGGTTCGACAACAAGCTTCAGAACGTCCGCGACAGATTTTGCGCACGCTCCATAACCAACGCGCAATCCAGCAAGACCGTACGCCTTGCTGAATGTGCGCAGCACCACCACTTTCCGGCCCTGTCTGGCGTATTGCAGACAATCCGGAAAATCTGGATCGCCCACATACTCGTAGTAGGCCTCATCAAAGGCCACAATGACGTGGTCGGGCACCCGCCGCATGAATGCGTCCATTTCGTCAGCGGTGATGATCGTGCCCGTAGGGTTACAGGGGTTCGGAATATAGATAATCTTCGTCCGGTCCGTGATCGCCCTTGCCATGGCGTCCAGGTCGTGCCGGAAGTCGTCGCGCCGTGGCACGGTTACAGGGACGGCGCCTGATTGAAACACGGCCAGGGGATATGCCGCAAAGGGGTGCTCGGAGAAGATCACCTCATCGCCCTCGTTGATGAAGGTGGTGCAGAGCATGAAGATGATCTCATCAGACCCTCGCCCCACGATGATACATTCCGGCCGCACCTGCAGATGCTCACCCAGAGCCCCCGCGAGCTCCCGCCAGGCGATATCGGGATAGCTGTGGACATTTTCCGCCGCTGAATGCATGGCCTCGATCGCCTTCGGTGACGGCCCCAGGGGGTTTTCGTTGGAGGCGAGCTTGGTGACTTCATCAAGCCCCAACTCCTCCATGACCTCTTTGGAGGATTTACCGGGCGAGTACGGTGTGATGCGCTTGATTGTGTCTCGGATCAGATCCCAGGTGCGGGGCACAGGCAGTCATCCTTTACGGGTCGGGTGTCCAAATCACTGTTCCTTTTATCACACAACCCCCCATCTTGACAAGAACACCGACCCGTCCGGCGGTTCGTTTCATCATGCAATCCGGTGTGATATAATCCGCCATGTCCCATTGAACCCGGCCATACGGAGAAGCGCGTGGACTACAGGACTCGCTGGCAGCAGAAAAGACGCCGGAGGCAGTTCATCCGGCTGACAGCAATTCCGGCGCTGATCATCTGCATCATCCTGGTGGTATATGGCGTGCGGCTGCTTTTCGGCGCGGGAGCCCGGTGGTCGTACCAGGGGCCCGCCGACAACCTGGCTATCCCGTCCACCCGCGGCAACCTCATCGTCGGCGTTTTTTCCGAAGGCAGCGTCCAGTGTCTTCGCCTGATAGACGGTCAGCCGGTCTGGGAAAACCTGTTTGCGAGGCCGTACCGCTTTGTCGCCCCCGCCGTCATCTCTGCCGGCACGGTGGTCGTCGGCTCAGATTATGATGCAATCTACGGCCTCGATGTCACGCGCGGGTCTCAGAAATGGGCTGTGCAGGCCGATGGGTCGTTTCGCAACACCCCGCTTGTGGTAGATGACGTTGTGTATCTGGCTTCCACCGGTGGGAAGGTCTATGCGCTGAAAATTGCCGACGGCACCATGGTGCATGAGCCGGTGGATACAGGCAGGCCGCTGTCAGGGCGACCGGCGCTGATAGATGAGGTGCTGGTGGTCCCGTCCTCTGACGGCATGGTGCTGGGGCTGGATATGCAGCAGGGGGCCATCGTGTGGGCCCGGCGCCTGCCCGTGTCAATCACCACGCCAGTGATAAAGGCAAGCCCCTTCGCAGCGGTTGGAAGCGATGACGGACGGGAATATGTGATTAATGCGGCGGACGGGACCGTGCAGATGGTATCAACACTCCGGGGCCTGGTCCGCACCGCTGCCTGTGATGAGGAGTATCTGTATTTTGCGGATTCCGAAGGATGGATACGGAAGGTAAAACTGGCGACAGGGCGGAGTGTGTGGCGCCGCCACGTGGCACAATCGCTGCAGGATGGGCCATACCGGTCCGGCGAGATGCTTTACTGCCTGGTCGGGGGCGATACCGTCATCGCCGTGTCAGCCCGGGATGGCTCGGTTGTGCGTCGCTACGGTGGCTTTGAGGGGGCCGTGCATCTGGATGTGGGGTCGGGCTTCATCGCCGTCGGAACCTGCGACGGCCAGATACACGCGGTTGAGTTGCCGTGACGGAGGCATTCATGGAACGTGTCTGAAACCGTAACAGGCAGTGATACCAAACCGGTCCGCCGCACTTTCTTACTGGGTATCTCCAACGGTGCGGTGTACCTGACGGCCCGGGCCTTCATAGACCCCGAGACGCTTTTGCCGGCCTTCGCGGTGGATATCGCCGGGGGAAGCGTCATCTGGGTGGGCGTGCTGAATGCGCTGTTTCAGGCGGGCTGGTTCTGGCCCCATATCTTCAACAGCCGCTATCTGGACAGCGCCGAGCGGCTGATGCCCCATTATCGCACGGCCGCTGCGATCCGCGTCGTCTGCTGTGCGCTGATGCCCGTCGCCGTGTATCTTTTTGGAAGTAGCAATCCCGAAGCGGCTCTGATCCTGTGTGGGCTCCTGCTTTTTGGCTTCACCTCTGCCGGGGGCTTCGCTCTGGGACCATTTATGAACGTTGTTGGTGACGCCGTGCCCGCGCGGTGGCTGGGGAAGTTTTTCGGAGCCCGCTCGCTGGTCGGGGGGCTTCTGGCATTCGGCGCCGGGTTCTGGATCAAGCATATACTCAGCCCTCAAAGCGGCATTTCCTTCCCGAACAACTACGCTCTCGTGTTTGCCGCCGGCGCGGTGCTCATGGCTGTGTCAGTGGCGCTGTTCTGGTTTGTGAAGGACCAGCCCCGCAAATCGGCGAGCAGAGTATTGCCACTCCGTTTGCATCTGGCCCGGGGGGCGCGGATGATTCGGGAGAATACCAACCTGCGGAGGCTGGGTGTCGCCCGCGCGCTGTACGGGGCGGCACTGGGACTGGCGTTCCCCTTCGTGGTCCCCTACGCGATCAACGTTCTGGGTATGCCGGTGGCGCTGGCGGGAATCTTATTATCAATGAAAGTCATCAGCTTTAGCCTCTCGAACCTGCTGTGGAGCCATCTCAGCGACAATTACGGCAATCGGCTGCTGCTGACGATCATGTCGGGGGTGGTGATGTCTGTGCCGGTGACCACGATGCTCTCGGGCCTGCTTTCAGCAGCGCCAATCGCAGTCGTCATGGGTGTGACGGTGACGCCCCAGTTTCTGGTCATAATGCTGGCGTGCATCGGTGTCGGAGCGGCGATGAGCGGCACACCGCTGGGTTGCAACGCAATGCTTCTGGAGATGCTTCCCGAGCGGCGCAGCTCGGTCTTCATCGGCTCCTTCTACATCATGCTTCTGCCCACCGCCGTGGTGCCGCTTGTGGGAGCGGTGATCATCGGGGCAAACAACCGCTTCGGTCTCGGCATGGCGCTTGCGGTGATGGTAGGCGTATTGATGCTCCTGCAGATCCGGAGGCTGCAGGTGGTGCGAGATGACGAACCTGCAGAAGACACGGGGGACTGAACGCTTGTAATCAGCCGGTCAGTCAGTTACACTCCACCGTTGATGTTCGTCGCAGATACGCTGCCATTTGGTGTTGCGAAAGCTGTTGGTGACGGTGTCAGAAGCACAGCAGGAGAAGCAGCAGAAGCCGAAGCCCGCGTCCGGTATTTTTCTTATCGGCTGTATCAACGGCGGCTTCGTCGTTATGGCCAATTCGCTGCTGGACCCGGAGACGGTCCTTCCGGCCTTCACGATGCGGCTGATGGAGGGCAGCGTGCTGTGGGTGGGATTGATCTACGCCACCCTGCAGGCGGGGCGTTACTGGCCGCAAATCTTTCTCAGCCGTTACATGGAAACCGTCAGTCGTATGCTCCCGTACTACCATCTTTCCCTGGCCCTGCGCATCATCACAATAACAGCGGCCGCTGTGGTGCTGTATCTGTTTGCTGCCTTTTCACCCCAATTGACCTTCGGCCTCGTTCTTGCCCTGTTTTTTGTGTCATTCAGCGCCGTCAGCCTCGGTCTCATTCCCTTCATGGAGATCATCAACCAGAAGGTTCCGGCGCACCTGAGGGGGCGATTTTTCAGCCTGCGTTACATGGTGGGCGGCCTGGCGGCATTTGGTGGCAGCTTTCTTGTAAAATATCTCCTCAGCCCCGAAAGTGGTCTGACCTTCCCGCTCAATTACAGCACGGTATTCGTCGCTGGTGCCGCATCAATGCTCGTGGCGGCGGTTGTGTTCGCTTTCATCAAAGATGATGGGCGCAGAGCGGCGAAACGGCAGCTCAGCATGAAAATGCACATGGCGCGGGG
>JBKHJK010000244.1:0-4789 GCA_046538215.1 Armatimonadota bacterium | reverse complement strand
CGCCTTTTCGATGGTGTTGAGATGGTGTCTTTGCCTCTGCCACTTGTGTGTGTTGTCCTGTGCGGTGTGCTGTCAGCAGTTGCGGTTTTTGCGGAAGATCGCCCCATTTACAGCACCGTGAACAAAGAGAAACCTGAACAGTACGTCGAGAATGTCGAGGGCGTCATGAGCATGAGCGAGGACGAAATGCTCTCATTCATGCCTGACAGGCCCGTGATATGTTTCTGCGCGTGCCCCAATTGCTATGGTGGAGCCGGCGGCAAGGGCGTCTTTGAATGGAGCATCGAAGACCCCGACCGGATCAAGTGCAGGTACTGTGGAGAAACGTTTCCGAACGAGGCGTATCCTGAAGACCACGTCATGGAGGGCGAAAACGCCGTGGGGGAGACAGTCACATATCACTATTATTACAACGAGGAAAAGGACATGCGCCATTTCCTCAGCGATCACCTGGCCAAACACCGACGTGGGTGGCTGGTGGGGCAGTGCCAGGCGCTGGGAAGGGCGTATCAGGCCACCGGTGATGAGAAATACGCCCGGCGGGTGGCGCTGGCGCTGGATAAGCTCGCCCGGCTGTATCCGCACTGGCCGGCGCTGCACAACCGGAATATCAAGCGTATCCGGTTCTGTGAATCCCAGGAGCCCCCGTACAGCTGGGATGCGGGGCGGTGGGGGTATTTTCACAACGAAATCTCCAAGGGCCTGGTCCGCGCCTACGATCTCATTTATGACAGCGATGTGTTCGAGTCTCTGTCGGAGGAGCGCGGCTACGACGTTCGCGAGCGCATCGAGGAGGATTACTTCCGCGAGATCTACCGGGCCGTCGAACTCAGCCCCTATCACGTCAGCAATGTCGTGGGATACGATGTCACCAGTGCGGCGATGCTGGGGCGGGTTCTGGGCGATCCGGAGATGGTACACCGCGCCTTCGGCTGGATTCAAGACAACGTCACCTCCGGCTTTTTCTACGACGGCTGCTGGCACGAATCGCCCAGCTACCACTACATGACACTGGGAGGCCTCAGGAGTGCATTTTCAGTCGTGGAGGGCTATTCAGACCCGGAGGGGTATGTGGACGAGGTGGACGGCACGCACATCGAAAACCTCGACCCAAAAACGCATGTTCCCTTCTGGGCGAAGGTGCAGGATGCTTTCAAGGCCATCGCCTTCCCCAACGGCTGCTCCACTCCCGTACACGACACCTGGGCCCATCAGCGGCGATCGCAGCCACGCATGGAGACGGTCTCCACGATTGTGCCCGGCTACGGTCACGCCTCCCTCGGCCGCGGCCGTGGAGCGCACCAGATGCAGGCGCAGCTTCATTTTTCCGGCAGCTACGGTCATGCACATCGGGACAACCTCGCCCTGACGCTGTTCGCCAAAGAGCGGGAGATGCTCTCGGACATCGGATACACCTGGACGAAGATCCGCTGGTGGACGGTCAGCACCATCAGCCACAACCTCGTCGCCGTGGATCGCCAGGAGCAATCCGGACGGCCTTCAGACGGGGATTTGCTGTGGTTCTTCCCCGCCGTTCCCGCCCCACACACCTCCGGGAGTATCGCCGTGGTGGCCGCTGACGGCAAACGGGGATACGCAAACATTGACGATCTCGATATGTACCGGCGGCTGATGGTGATGATTCCGGTATCGGAGGAGAATGCGTACGTGGTGGATATATTCAGCACCCGTGGCGGCTCGGTGCACGACTGGCTCATGCACGGCAGCGCCGATGAGGACATGACCGCCGAATGCAGCATCCCGCTGGCCGAAGGAAACGGTGAATTTGGCGGCGATGACCCCCCGCAGGGGTATGACGTGTGCCGCAATATCCGGCAGGGACACGCCGACGAGCCGTTCAATGTCTCCTTTCGATACGCCGATGAGCCGGACCGGGGCGTGAGACTGCACATGCTGGCCGGCGACGGTACCGACGTTTATCTCGGCGAAGTGCCCTCCGTGCGCCGCGCCGGCCAGGGGTATAACGGGCAGGACAGCGAGGTGCTTGATTACTGGATGCCGCAGGTCTGCGCGCGACGGTCGGGAGAGGCAGCCCTTCATTCGGTGTTCACCGCTGTGGAGGAACCATTCTACGGACGCCCGTTTGTTGATGATGTGAAGCACCTGCAGGTGACGCCTGCTGATGACAACTGCACGGCCCTGCAGGTGACCTGTGGCGACATCACCGACACCATCATCAGCACACTCGACGAGGAGCCGTTCACTGCCCGCACCGCCGGAGATGCAGTTCTCAATGGCCGCCTGGGAATCGTCCGCCGCGTGGAGGGCAGGGTCACGGCGATGTGGCTCTTTCAGGGCCGCGAGCTGACCTGCGGCGATTACCGCATCGCCACCGAAACCAGCACATACGAGGGCGTTATCGAGGAAGCCACCCGCAGGGCCGACGGTGATGAATACGACGCCTTCATCACCCCCGCCGACCTGCCCGCAGATACGGCCCTGCACGGCGCATATATCATCCTCACCCACCCCGGCGGATACACCCACGGCTACCAGATCGACCGTGTTGATGAGGTGGACGGCAAAACGCGCATTATCCTTACCGACGAACACGGTCTGAATATTGACGGGGAAAAGACGGAGGAGCTGTTCTTCCCGCAGCGGACCTTTGAAGGGCAGAATCAATTCACGATTCCGATCGCGGCCAGCATCACCCGGACCGAATAGGCCAACCGGAGGAATAGATGATGCTTCATTGTGATATTGTCACATGCATGGCACTCGCAGCGGTGGCAGTCGTGTGTATCATGACGATGGTCCCTGCGGCCGCGGCGGATTTCCCGGTCCTGGATCATGACATTGACCGGGATAATCCGGATACCCATACAAATGCCGTCAGTGACGTCATGGCATTGACCGAAGAGCAGATGCTGAGCTATGTGCCCGAACGTCACTTCGCCCCATACTGCCCGTGTCCCAACTGCGAGGGCGGTCTCAGCACCTCTCACGTCATGTCCTGGAGCCAGGACCGCCCCGATGAGCTTCGCTGCCCGGACTGTGGAACCGTCGTTTATCCGAATGACAAATACCCCGAAACCGAAACGATGACCGGCCAAAACGGCCTCGGTGAGACCATCACCTTCACATACCACCTGGTTGAAAAGACCGGCGAGAAATGCTTCTTCAGCGCCCATATGCTCAAGTACAAACGCGAGTGGATCCTCAACAGAGGGGTGAAGCTGGGCCGGGCGTATCAGGCCACCGGTGACGAAAAATACGCCCGGCGAGCGGTGCTGATCCTGGACAAAATCGCCACTGTCTATCCACACTATGCCGTGACCAAGCATGGCAGCAACCAGGGCCGGTATTTCAAGTTCGCCCCCTCCCAGGAGCCGCCATATACCTGGGATGCCGGGAAATGGGGATGGCACTATCCGGCCAGCGAAGTACCCAGCCACGTTGTGGATGTGTACGACCTTGTCCATGACAGCGAGCAGTTTGAGGCGCTGTCTGAGGAGCGCGGCTACGATGTCAGGCAGCGGCTGGAGGACGATTTCTTCCGCGACATCTACGCGGCCCTTCAGGCAAAGAACAAACATATCAGCAACTATGTGGCGTATATTGGCGAGATCGCGCAGATGGGCATGGTGATGCAGGAGCCGGCCTGGGTGCACTGGGGCTTCCGGTGGATACAGGAGAACGTCAACAGCGGCTGCTTTTACGACGGCTGCTGGCATGAAGCTCCGAGTTATCACTACATGACCATGGGCGGTATCCGGCGATGTCTGCGGTCGCTTGAAGGTTATTCGGATCCCGAGGGATACGTTGATGAGGTTGACGGAGAGCACCTTGAGAATCTCCAGCCCGAAGAACATATCCCTTTTTTGCAAAAGGCCTGGCACGCTCCGGAAGTGGTGGATTTTCCCAATGGCTGCTCCACGCCGGTGCATGACACGTGGGCGAACCAGCAGCGATCACAGCCACGGACGGAAACGGTCTCCACCATTCTTCCGGGATACGGCCATGCCTCCCTCGGGCGCGGTCGTGGCGCCGACCAGATGCAGGCACAGCTTCATTTCTCCGGCGCGCACGGCCACACCCACTGGGACAACCTCAACCTGACCCTGTGGGCGAAAGAGCGGGAGATGCTGTCGGACATCGGATACACCTGGACGAAGATGCGGTGGTGGTGTGCCGGCACATTCGGCCATAACCTGGTCGCCGTGGACAACACAGAACAGAGAGGGAATCCCTCCGACGGCGATCTGTTGTGGTTCTTCCCGGCCTCGCCGGCGCCGCACTCACCACAAAGCGTCTCGGTCGTAGAGGCCGACGGCAAACGAGGCTATAGCAATATCGAGGGCGTGGATATGTACCGCCGGATGCTGGTGATGATCCCGGTATCCGGGGAAGATGCCTATGTTCTTGACATCTTCCGCACCGGTGGCGGCTCAACCCATGACTGGCTCTTGCACGGTGACGCCGATGAGGACATGACCGCCCGCTGCAATATCCCGCTGGACGAGGGTGGAGACAAGCTGGCCGACGAAGATGCACCGAAAGATTACACGATTTTCCGGAATCTCCAAAACGCCGAGACCAACGAGGATATCGCCGTAACGTTTGCGTATGAGGCCGAGCCTGACCGTCAGCTCCGAACCCATATCCTCAACCCGGGAAGCTCGGAAGTTTATCTGGGCGCATCACCTTCGATTCGCCGGGCGGGCCAGGGCAGACAGGGTGATAATCGCAAGATCTGGGATTTCTGGATGCCGCAGCTCGTGGTCCGACGGACGGGAGAGGCCCCGCTGCAAACAGTCTTCACCGC
>JBKHJK010000002.1:0-21307 GCA_046538215.1 Armatimonadota bacterium | reverse complement strand
TCGTCAATCACCACGCCCGCGGACACCGACATTTGAAGCGCCAGTGCGATCATAATGCCAGCTATTGCACCGTAGTGCCAGGTCATGTTATCGCCTCTTTCCACTATTGCAGCGGTCGTGTGACACCATCACAGCATTCCATCGGCTCCAGAAGCTCCGGGCGCACCTGTGGCAGCACGTTCCCGGGTGTCAGCGTCTCTCCATCGGTAAGGCCGTCATCCGGGCGCTGTGCGAGGACCTCGATAAGCCGGTTGCGCCACAGCTCCACACGCTCGGCATAGGCCGGGTCATTGATGAGGTTCTTCGTCTCCTCCGGGTCGGTGGTGAGATCGAAGAATTGCTGCTCGCCCTCGATGGCCTCCCAGACGAACTTCTCCTTCCCGTCGGTGACGAAGTGGTGGCTTGTGCCCATGAAGGAGCTGTGTTCTCCGTGCATCCACTCGCGCCACTGAGGCTGCTCGCCACGGAGAAGGGGCACCATGCTGCAGCCCTCGACGAAGTCGGGAATTTCCACATCGGCCAGCTCAAGCAGTGTGGGCATCAGGTCCATGTGTGCCACCGGCTCATCGCGGGTGACATCACGGGGCACCTCCACACCGGTGGGCGGCCGCATGACGAACGGAACCTTTGCCGATCCCTCGTATCCGAGGGTCTTTCGCCACAGGTGGTGGTCGCCGAGCATCTCGCCGTGATCGGCGAGGAAAATCACGTAGGTGTTGTCCATCAGCCGTTGCCTGCCGAGGAAGTACAGCAGCCGCCCGATCTGGTAATCGAGGTGCTGGATCTGGGCGAAATAACCCCTGCGCGCGTCCCTGGTGAGGTGGTCGGGCAGGTGCGCTTCGGCACAGTCGGTCCGGGTCGGTGGGCGATCGTATTTCTCCGCCCAGTCCCCCACCGGGGGCATGCCCACATCACGGTCTTTGAACCGCCGGTAGTTCTCGATGGGCGGGTCCAGGGGCGGATGCGGCCGATGGAAGCCGATCTGCATGAAGAACGGGCGCGTCGGATCCCGGCGCTCGATCTGCTCCAGGGCGGCCTGCATGTTCCAGGTGTTGGGATGAAGCTGCTCGTCATGCACCCACGGATGGACGACCCACGAGTTTGAGTTGATCTCCTGGGTGGTGTCGCGGATTTCGCCGTTGGTCTGCCTGTCGAGCCACTCGTGATAGGTGCTCTGGAGCCCCTCCCCGTGGTCCTGCGGATCGTAGGTCAGGTTGATCTCAAAGCCCATGTTCGCCCGCTGGGGATAGAAGTGAGTTTTCCCCACGTTGATTGTCTGATACCCGTCATCACGCAGGCATGTCATCATGGTCTTATCGTATCGCCACGGCACGCGGTCCTGGTATCCGATGCGACCGGTAGAATCCGGGGTCTGTCCCCGGGCCATGGTTGCACGGGTGGCGATGCAACTCGGGCAGGCGGAATAGGCGGCCGTAAAAGTGACACCCTGTCCCGCCATTTCGTCCAAAAACGGTGTATCAACATACGGATGCCCGGTGTAGCCCAGGCAATCACCGCGCCACTGGTCGGGGAAAATCAGGATGAAATTGGGCCTGTCGTCTATCATCTGTTCGCTGCTCATCGAAATATGCTCCCTGTACGGCTTTCAATAATGTGTCAGTCTTCGAGAAGACGCGGCCGGACCGGGTCCAGCGCGGTGCCCGGTATGAGCCTCTCGCCGTCGGTCAGCCCGTCTTCCGGTCTTTGGGCAAGAACGTCAATAAGCCGATCCCGCCACAGCTTTACACGGTCTGCGTGGGCGGGATCGTCGCTGAGGTCCTCTGTCTCGTAGGGGTCTTCGGTGAGGTCAAAGAACTGCTCTTTGCCGCTGACTGTATCCCATACAAACTTCTCTTTGCCATCGGTGACGTACTGGTGGTTGAACCACGCGGCGTGCTCGCCGTGGAGGTAATCCCGCCAGCCAGTGTCCTCGCCGGAGACAAGCCTGAGGAGACTGTCACCCTCCACGGTGTCGGGGATGTCAACGTTGGCGGCCTCCAGCAGCGTGGGCATGATGTCCATGTGGGCGATCGGCTCATCACAACGCCGCGGCTGATCTGTTCCGCCGGGCGGCCGGATCACCAGCGGCACATGCGCGGAGCCCTCGTAGGCGCTGGTCTTGCGCCACAGGTTGTTATCCCCGTGCATCTCCCCGTGGTCAGACATGAAGATGAACCAGGTGTTGCCACCGGGTAGGGCACGCATCAGTCGCCCCACCTGATAGTCCAGGTGCGTTATCTGTGCGTAATACGCCCTGCGTGCGTCGGCGATGACCTCCTCCGGCAGCCGCCCCTTCAGACAATCCGTGGCTGTCACCGGAACATCATACTCTTCCGCCCAGTCTCCCACTGGTGCCGGAGGGATCTCGCGGTCTTTGTACCAGTCCCAGTAACTCACGGGCGGGTCCAGTGGCGGGTGCGGGCGGTGGGGGCTGACCTGCAGGAAGAATGGCCGGGTCGGGTCGCGCTGCTGTATGAGCTCAATAGCCGTCTGGAAGGTCCACACATTCGGGTGCAGGTGCTCGGGATGCGTCCACGGCGTCGGCACCCACATGTTCGAGCTGACCTCGCGGTGGGTGTCCCGAATATTGCCGTCTGTCACCTCATCGAGCCAGTCGTGATAATCGCTGATCTTCCCCGCGCCCGGCCGGTCAATGTCGTAAATCACGTTGCGTTCGAACCCAAGATTCACCCGGCGGGGATAGAAGTGGGTCTTCCCCACCTGCATGGTCTGGTATCCGGCGTCCCGGAGCGTGCGCATAAACGTATCTTCATAGCGCCAGGGCACGCCGTCTTTGTAGCCGATTCTCCCGGCGCTGTCGGGTGTCATCCCCGTCGCGAGGCTCGCCCGGGTGGCAATACAGCTCGGACAGGCGGTATATGCGGATTCGAACACCACGCCATGGTGGGCGATTTCATCCAGAAACGGCGTTTCTACAACGGGGTGCTCCATGCACCCGAGGCAGTCGCCCCGCCACTGGTCGGGAAATACAAGCACAAAATTTGGTCGGTCAGGCATTCTCACAATCTCCTGTAGCGCGTCTATTGCGTGAAATGTACGTTCAGATCTCTGGCTGGCTCGGAAACGGCCCCGACTGTCAGTGTCCGGCCGTCATCAAATGACACCTTCACGGCCTCAGCGGATTCGACCTCCACCGCGCTGACGTAACTCCCTGTCCGGCGGTGTTAGACACCTGCGCTGTGAGCCTCATCACACATCGTCCGATGATGAGGAGCCGGCTTCCCAGGTGCTGCCGACTTCTTCAATCTTTGGTGGTTCAGGAGCTTCAATATAGGTCATGCCATTGAGCATATCCACCAGCTCGTCTTCGATGATCTGTCCGGTTTCGGGTACGAGCTTGCTGGTCATGGCCATTCGCGGCTCATACCCTCCGCCGTGTTCCCCCATGGCGTCGGCGGTGGGGACGTAGCCGATGCAGCCGTTGGCGAGCTCCACAACGTAGGTGTAATCAAACTGGGAGCGCTCCTTGATATTCAGCCCGAACTGGCAGAAGTACTCTCCGGGGTTGGCTGCGAAGGCGGCCGGACCGACCTGTATAACCTGCAGTTCGCCGGGAACCTGTGGCTCAATCTTATTGTACTCATGCAGCAGGATTTCATCCCGGGCAAACCACTTTTTCCAGCCGTCGGGTGGGTCTGAGTGCCAGATATCAAGTGCCTCCTGGAAGCGTTCCTCACTGACATCTCGTGGCTCAAACTGCAGCACCCGCTGTTGGGCGGCGACCGGCAGCAGGTCGGACGGTTCGGCCATCGCAAGGACCTTCAGAGCTTCGGCGCCCACCTTCTGTCCGACGCGCCGCGACCATTTAGCGCCGAATTCCCGCTCCTGCATCGAGGTGTTGTTGACCTGTGTGACGTCCCCGCACGCACCATTGAGAAACACCACTTCACCACCGTGCATACCACCGGTGATCGCATACCGCATCCAGTGAATCCAGTCGGCCGATATGCCGGGATTGCCCGTGGTCCCATGGCAGGTGAAGTTTACAGTGCATCCCAGGAAGCTGCCGTCGGGCCGCCAGGCGCTGAGGACACCGACCTCGGGATCCGCGGGGCCGAAGGGCTGTACGATGTCAGGATTGCCCTTGCCCGGATGGGTCGCACGGGTGCCGTCTGACATCACGAAGCCGCGATTGAAGGCCACGGTCTCCTCGGTGCCAGAGTTGACCGCCAGGTGCGCCTCCTCGCGGTTCTGCCAGGCGCTGATGACGGCCGTGGCAATCTGGCTGCCGACATACTCCAGATAGCACAGATCCGGTGCCACGGCGTGATTCTGAGCGAGGTTCTCGCAAAATTCGACATCGAAAACAGCAGGGTCGTCGAAATCGCCGGGCCGAAACCCGAATATCGGGCCTCCTCTATGAGTATGGGAGGCACCGACCATGACGTTTGAGCCAGCGATGTCGGTTTCAGTCTCAATCCGGTCCCGGGCCGCCTGTACCACAGACCGCTTGATCGAAAGCGTGTCGAGGCCCACCAGCGCTACGGTTGCATCATCGCCCTCCATGACCATTGCCTTTGCAAAGCAGGGATCATGGACGGCTGTATGGAACTTCTTGCTGAACCCACCGGGGCATTCCATCCCGATTGAGGGTGTGATATCTGCTGAGGCAAATCCTGCTTTCATGGTTTTCCTCCGTCATACTGAAATTGCCAGGATGTAATCACAGCCGAAATGGCAGTCTTATTCTGGAGTAACATCGCGTGCATTCGTACCCTTTGTACACCACGAGATAGTTGACGAAATGGCACGCCAAATCCTTCAATTTGGACGGGGGGCAAATTTCAGGCGATATCATTACCTTTCCCGAAACTTTTGCTCACACGTCTGTCAAATTACGTGGAGCATTGTGCTGCGCATACCTTCAGTGGAGCTGGTAACGAACAATCATAGGCAAAGTGGCGTCATCACAGATAAACATCTTATAATGTGAGACACAGAAGCCCTGTCCTGCGTCCAAACTGAATAGTGCAGCGGCAGGGCCTCACGTATGATTGGGTGAATAAAGCTTGTCAACCCAGCAGCAGGATTTGGCGCCTTCATATCTGGATATCGAGGGCAGTGACATAACGCCAAGTGTATGCCCGTTTTGCGGAGCCGGTTGTGGGGTGTACCTGCAGCGAAACGAGCAGGGCCTCGTGCAGACGCTCCCGAGCCGCCATGATAAAATCTCCGAGGGCCGTCTGTGTATGCGCGGCTGGCAGATCGGGGGACTTTTGCGCAACTCCCAGCGGCTGGGCCACTGCATGATCCGCGGGGGCAGGGCATCGTGGGATGACACCATTGAGACGACCGCCCGCCTGCTGCAGCCACTCGTACAGGATGACCCGGACCGCATCGGTGTGATGGCCGCGGCCCATCTGACAAACGAAGAGGGCTTCGCCATCCGCCATTTTGCGCGCAATGTGTTGGGTACCGACAATATTGACAACTTCGGCCGCGCGGTGGACGGCCCCACTCTCTGGGGCATTCAGTCCGTTCACAACCACCCTTACGTCCGCCCGCCGCTAAGTGACCTTGTCGATTTTGATGTGATCATCTCTCTCAGTTCCGCCCTCGGCCACCTGAACGCCCAGGCGTGTGCGTGGGTCTGCAAGGCGCAACAGCAGGGGACGAAGCTGGCCGTCATTGATGAAATTGATGATGGGCTGGGCGCCGTCGCCGACATGTTTCTTCACACCGGTCCATGGGCTGTTCCTCCTGTCATACAACAGCTCACCGCGGCCCTTCGAAACGGCGATTTTGACGAAAAAAATGTCGCCGATATCGGCCATGAGGGAATTTTGGAGCAGTTCAACGGACTCGTTGAGGCGATCAACGATACCAACCGTGTGGCGGTGGTCGTTCCCACACGCGCGTTTTCGACCCCGAATATCGGGCTTGTCGCCGCAGAACTCGGCCACATGCTGGTGATGGAAAAGGAATATGAGCGGGCGGAAGTCTTCGCCGTCACCGGTACTCTCAACACCGTCGGCCTGTGGAACATGGGCGTCGTCCCCCCGGAGCCCCGTGACAGCGGAGAAGGCATGTCCTGCGTGTGGGAAATGCTGGATCTAACAAAACCCGAGCTACGGGGGCTCGTGGTGTTCGGCGAGGAGCTGATGAGCTGGCTGGACCGGGACGGCCTGGCGGAACTGCGGGACATGCTGGATGTGCTGGTCGTGGTGGGCAGCTTCCGCACAGCAGGAGGCATGATTGCCGACACCGCCATGCCGATGGCCGGATACGGGGAGCATGAGGGAAGCTTTACCACCCTCGAAGGCCTCGTGCGCTATACCGGAAAGATCATGCCCCCCTACAGCCAGAGCCGGTATCTGCCGGAAGTTCTTGCCGACCTCGGCGAGCAGATGAACCGGCCTGCCGGACCGCGGACGCTGGAAGACATCTGGAATAGTATCCGCCGCGAAGTGATCGGTTATGAAGACGTCAGTTTTGAGCAGGTGAAAGAAGAGCTCGAGGTGAACCTTGGGGCCACACTGCCCACCTTTGGCAGCGGATCGCCTGCTGATGTGCAGTATTCGCCGATCGAGGTGGCCAGCCCTGAAGAATGGCAATACATACTCGTCCAGCGCTACGACCAGCACTGGTGGATTTACGACGGTCGCATGTGGGCGCTGCCGATTTTGTACCGGGAGATGCGTGACTGGCGTGAGCCCCATGTTTTCATGAATGGTGAAGATATGCGAGATGAAGAAATCCGCCCTGGCTCTCCCGTCATCGTCGAGACCGCCAAGGGCCGTGCAGAGCTTGTGGCATGGGAGCATCCCGGCCTCAGCCAGGGGCTTCTGGTAATCCCGGGCCACGAAGTGCATGTTGGTAAACAGCTTCTGGGACCCGGCTCGTACGATCTGCGTTCATGTTCTCTGGAATACCGACCCACTGCCGCGAAATTGAGGAGAGGCTAAGGTGGATCAAATACAGGTGTACAGGCTATCCGCTGATGACCTGCAGACTGCCGTGTCGCGCCTGATGGACACGGACAAACAGGTTGTGGCCCCCGTTCGTGCGCCCAGGGGAGATATATTCTTCCAGCCGGTTGACAGCGTTTCTGACATCGAGTTCGATTACGGCAATACCCAGATCTCGCCCGTGGAATTCCTGAAACCCTCCAAGGAGATCTACTTTGAATACGAGCGGGGTAAAGAGGGGAAGCCGAAAATCTCCCCACCACCGTCGCCCACACCCCGCATATTGCTGGGGATACGCCCCTGCGATGTGGCCGCCATCGAGTTTCTCGACCATTTCTTCCTCAAGCGCGAGCCCATAGACGCGCTGTACCGTGCGCGCCGTGAGAGTGTAACACTCGTCGCCATGGCCTGTGAACATCCCGCCGCCGATACCTGCTTTTGCACCTGCTGCGAGGGCGGTGGCCCCGTCGCTGAATCCGGCTTCGATATTCAGCTCAGCAGGGTGGAAGATGACTATCTCGTCGAAGTCGCCACGGAAAAGGGCGAACAGATTCGCGAGATATGGGAGGATCTGCTGGAGCCCGCGGGCGAGGACCTCGTACAGGCTCGCGACGACCACGCCGAGAAAATCCGCGAGGAAGAATTTGAGCCGACCTCCAACCTCGCCGCAGCCATACGCCGCGTCTCGGCCGATAAGGTCAGTAAGGACACCTGGCAGGAGGTCGCCAAGGATTGCTACAGCTGCGGGGGATGCTCCTTTGTCTGTCCTGTGTGCACCTGCTTTGATGTCAACGACCAGCAGCACGACGAGGAGCACGGCGCTCGCGTACGGCAGACTGATTCCTGCAGGCTGTGGGGATATCCCCGGGAGGCCGCCGGGGGCGTCCGGGGCTTTACCACCGCCTACCGGGCGCGGATGTACGCACATCACAAGCTCGGCTACTCCCACTTCCGGGAGCGTGGCCGCTACGGATGCGTCGGATGCGGCCGCTGCATCATGGCATGTCTCGGGCACATGGGAATGCCCACTGTGTGCACCCACGTTCGGCGCAGCCAGCCACATGCTGAAGAGGACGAACAACAGGCAAAGACGGGATAACCTGACACCGAAGAAGTGATATCCGGCAGATGCGCGCAGAAGACTACATCCCGCGGATGGCACAGATCGTCAATATCAAGCCCGAAACAGAGACCGAAAAGACCTTCACCCTCCAACTGCCCGAGGAGGATGAGGGCATGCATTTCATTCCCGGCCAGTTTGTCGAGGTGTCGGTTTTTGGCGCCGGCGAGGCACCCTTCGGTCTGGCCTCATCACCTGCCGAAGCGTACACTTTTTCCATGACGGTGCGCCGTTATCCCTCCGGCATTGTCACGGTCCCACTGCACCGAATGCAGGTGGGCGACTACGTCGGCGTTCGGGGCCCGCTCGGAAACGGCTTCCCCCTCGACCGCACTGAAGGGCTGGACATGATCATTATTGGTGGCGGTCTTGGCCTGCCGACACTGCGGGCGGCAATCCTGCACATCCTCGATTACCGCTACAAATACGGGGAAGTGACGCTCCTGTACGGTGCGCGTACCCCCCAGGACCGGCTGTACAAGGATGACCTTCGTAAATGGACTGAGGCATCCGAACTGGAATGCCGCCAGACGGTTGATGTGGCCGATGAAAGCTGGGACGGCAATGTCGGGTATGTCACCGAGATCATTGAGGATATGACTCTGAGGCCCAAACACACCTCCGTTTTGATGTGTGGACCGGCGGTGATGATCTCTCCGTGTGTGGCACTGCTTGAAGAGAAGGGCGTCACGGCAGAGCAGATGTGGGTCAACATGGAAGCTCACATGAAATGCGGTATCGGCAAATGCGGGCACTGCCTCATTAAGGACAAATACGTCTGCCTCGACGGCCCCGTGTTCCGCTACGATCAGGTTCGGGAGCTGCAGCATTTCCAGGACGTCATTTGAGGGGCACCCGTATGGCTCTGACGGCTCGCGAATTGGCCGAGCGATTTGCCCCCGATGAACTGCTGGTCGTCGGTGTCGGAAACCCAATACGCGGAGATGACGCAGCAGGGATGCAGCTTGCACGGAAGCTGTCGGAGAGGTATGGCTACGAGCTGCTGGAATGTGAAGACGTCCCCGAGAAGTGGCTGCGGGAGATGCGGACGTCACAGGCGGGCACCGTCCTGTTCGTTGACGCTGCTCAGATGAGCCAAGCGCCCGGCACAATACGGCTGCTTGAGATCTCTCAATTGGGAGATATCACTGTCAGCACTCATAACAATTCGCTCCGCGTCGTGGGCGAATTTTTGATGAAAATGGCGGATAAAGAAGTGCTGTTTCTGGGCATCCAGCCGGTTGATATCGGCACTGGGCGCCCGATGACAGAGATTGTAGAAAAGGCCATTGAGCGCTTTTTTGAAGACGCACCGTAACGCGTGTATCGTCTATCACAGGATGGAACCCACAACAGGGAGAGCGCCCTCAAAGGGGTGTGAACCTTTTGAATACCTGGCTTTCATGCCCGGTATAAACCCGGGAAGCGTGCTGCGATGACTTGGTATGACACTGTGGTATCAATGGACTACGTGCTGGGGCTGGTACTCCTGGCACCTTTTATCGGCGCATTCCTGTGTGCTCTGACCCGTGACAGAGCGCGAAATGTGCTCGCCGTTCTCTTCTCCGGCCTCACCTTCGTGCTTTCTCTGGGCCTTGCACTTTTCGCTCTCGATGATGTTTCTGTCGCGGTGTATCCCCGGGATGCAGCAAACCTGGTTTTTCTCTCCGCCGATGCGCTGTCGCTTTTGATGGCCATGGTTATCTCAGGCATCGGAGTACTGGTGATGCTCTACACCGCCGGATATGCGCCAACCCGGAGCTTCGGTCTCTCCGAATCTGAGACGGACAACGAGGACCGCGCAGACAGCGGCGAAGCGGAGGACGTCCTCGACACCGAAAATCACCAGGACTGGCTGATGCTGGGGATGGCCGGTGCGATGGGTATTTTCCTGGCGGGCAACTATCTGACGATGTTCATCGCGTTTTTGCTCACCGCCTTTACCTGCTGGCGGCTGCATCTCATGGTTCTGACGCCTGCAGCCACGCGAGCCGCCCGCATCTTTTCACTGGCGGCACTTGGTGCGACAGTTACCTGGCTGGCAGGTCTGCTGGTTATGTACACCGCAACGCCGGGCTCCAGCTTTCTATTCTCGGACATCGGCAGCCTGCCGGTTGTGTACGCTGAAATCGCAATCGGTCTTTTCGGGATCACTGCTCTCATCCTCGCCGCGCAGCTTCCGTTCCTCGGGTGGATTGTGAAAGCCGCCAGGCGGATATTCCCACCAACGCGTTCATCCACACCAGCGCCCTGGTGACTGCAGGGGTATATCTGGTGGCCCGAATGACCGTGGCAAATCCCGACCTTCTCGAATGGATCGCCCCGGCTGCTGCGGTTGTCGGGCTCGTCTCAATGCTGATAGCCATGGTCATGATGCTTTTTGCCGCCGACATCAAGCAGGGATTGATGCTGGCGGTGGCGACGCACTGCGGGATGATTATCAGCGCCCTTTCCGTGGCGATGTGGGGGTCTGAGGATGCGCTGGCCGGCGCGGCGCTGCAGATTGTCACACTGGCCTCGGGTATGGCGCTGGTGTTTATGGCCGTCGGGCTGGCCATCGGGGCCGGTGGCAGTCGCCAGATTGCAGAGCTTTCCGGCCTTGGAAGCGTCGCGCCCTATTCAGCACTGGGCTACTTCGTGGGGGCATTCGTCGTCGCAGGTCTTCCCCCGCTGGTCGGGTTCTGGGGGAAGCTCCTGGTGCTGTCGGCGGGTATCGCCACCGGCGGCTTCGGCACACTGATCTCAATTCTCATACTGCTCGAAAGCCTCGTCATCTTCAGCTACTTTCTGTGGCTTGGGCACACAATCTATTTTGGCGAACCACCCGAAGAGGGCGCGAAGACGCAGCCTGGCGTTTCGGCTCGCGCCGCGGTGGTACTGCTCACAGCCGCTTCACTGGCACTTCCGATGATCGCACTGCCTTTGCTCGAACAGATCACTCCCGGGATGTGACAGAATGACGGACGGTCAATTGCTGATAGGCGGAATGCTGGCGTTTGCTGCAGGAGCTGTGCTGACCGCTTTGCTTTCACGCAAGCGACTTTTGTGTGGATGGATCGCTTTCATCAGCGCGGCTCTGGGCAGTATCTGGACCATGCAGGTGGCTCTGTCTGTGTTCACCAGCGGAACCGTCCACATAACAACACCCTATGTTGTCCCCTACCTCGACCAGGCCCTGGTCTTCGAGGTGAACGCTTTCAGCGCAGTGTTCATGTTCATCACGGCGCTCCTGGCCGTCGTGTCAACGCTGTTTTCGGTCCGGTATATGCTGCATTACGAAGAATATGACCTCGTCCGCTATTATCCGCTTTTGCTGCTGTTTTTTGGGAGTATCATCGCGCTTCTCTCGGTGCACAACCTGTTGTATTTCCTGGTTTTCTGGGAACTCATGACACTGGCGTCGTGGGCGCTTGTGGCCTTTGAGACAAAGAGTAAAGAAGCCTCGCGGTCGGCGTTGATTTACTTCATTGCCAGCCATGTTGCAACAGGCCTGATGGTCGGCGCCATCGTCCTGCTGCAGACATACACGCCCGACGGGTCGTTTGCGTTTTCGGCAATCCGCGAGGCCATCGGTGGCCTTCTTGTCACCAACCCGGCGCTGGTGCATCTGTCAATCGGGCTTTTCGTGGTGGCGGCGGCGACCAAGGCCGGCATCCTCCCATTCGGTTTCTGGCTGCCGCACGCCCACCCGGTTGCACCCTCGCCCTTTTCGGCGGTCCTGTCGGGCTGCATGGTGAAGATGGGCGTGTATCGCGCGCTCCTGGTCTTCACCGTGCTGCTTCCGGTGACGGCTGCGAGCACAATGTGGGGAATGGTCCTGGCACTGCTGGGCATCGGCTCCATCATCGTGGGCACATTTACCGCCCTGCGACAGGTGGACACCAAGCGGCTGCTGGCCTTCTCAACCATCGGGCAGATGGGCTATATCTGGCTGGGGATCGGCGTGGGAGTGGCACTGCTTCCCATAGACCTGAACCTTGCGATCCTGAGTCTGGTCGCCGGCGTGTTTCATGCCGTTAATCACGCCGCATTCAAGGGCCTGCTGTTTCTGAACGCCGGTGCCGCACTGTACCGGACGGGGACCCGTGACATGAACCAGGCCAGCGGTCTCATCCGCATCATGCCCTATACGGCCATCGCCGCGGTGGTCGGTTCGCTGGCCATCGGCGCGATTCCGGGGTTCAACGGATTTGCCAGCAAATGGATGGTGGTGGAAAGCTCGCTTCTGGCCGGGATGACGCTGCCGCTGATGATATTCTTGGGCCTGACGGGGATCTTTGTGTCCGCAGTCACCCTCGCCTATGTGCTCAAGCTCACCGGGGCTGTCTTTCTGGGGGACCTGCATGTCGCAGAAGATGTGCAGCAGGGCGAGGTCCCGGCCGGTATGGTCATCGCCCAGTACATTCCCGTGGTTTTCTGCATCGGCTTCGGCATCTTCCCCATGCTCGCCGTTAGCCGCATTCATACCGCCATTACGGGCGTTGTCGCGGGGGCTGAAAACATTCCCGTCGCGGCCATTTTCGGCACTGCGCCTCAGGCCATCAGCATCGAGGCGCTCGAAGGGGCGGTCACGGGCGCCTGGGGTCCGGCCACTGTTGCCCTCGCATTCATCGGCTGCCTGGCGCTTGTGGCGATTATCACCCGTATCGGTTCCCGGTCCTGGCGGGAGGTTCCCGTCTGGCTGTGCGGCGAGCAGCACGATACCCAGGAGTGTCGCTATCCCGTCCAGAGCTTCATGCTTGTGCTCAACCGCTGTTTCGCCTGGATGTATCCGGCAGTGGGCCTGCCGATGGTTTCAGGCCCGAGGTGGCTTCTGCAGCTTTTTGGTGTCCAATCCGCCGATGACACAAAACCGCCCGGCGTGCTCGAGACCGAGGTCGCGGAGGCCTCTGGATAGCGGCGCAGGGCGCGAACTTCAGGTCACCGCAGACCGTCCTTGACTGCAGTGTAGCAGATTGAATAATCAGCCGTACGCTATGTGAGACGTCCGGAAACAGCATTTCTGGGTGTCATCGCCGCAAGCGCAGATGCCGCATTGAAAGCATGTCGAAAGTCTTTGATTGACCTGATCTATCCGTGAGATAAAGGCCGTTGCAGGCTGAATGACGCCTGCCACAGGTCTTGATTATTTTAGATTAGACAGGATTGTGTTTTGATGACCGACAGCACGATGCTTATTGCATCGCTGGTGGCCTTTGCCACCGGCGTCGTCTTGAGTGGTCTGTGTGCGCGTAAACGTCTTTTGGCAGGATGGGTCGCATTTATCAGCGCCGTCATTGGCAGCACCCTTGCAGGGTATGTCGGGTGGACAGCCCTGACGCAGGGCACCGTTCACAGCGATGGCGCTTTGCTGGTCCTGCCCTTTTTCAACCAGGCATTGAACCTTGAAGTGAACGCGATCAGTGGCGTCTTTTTGCTGATTACCGCGCTGGTGGCCGTGTGGGTGACACTGTATTCCATCCGCTACATGGAACGGTATGAGCGGTACTCCATGGCCCGCTACTACCCGGTGCTGATGATCTTCTTCGGGAGCATCGTGGCGCTTCTGTCAGTCCATAATCTCCTGTATTTCGCGGTGTTCTGGGAGGTCATGACACTGGCGGGCTGGGCGCTGATGGCCTTTGACAGCCGTGATGAGCAGGCCTCGGAGGGCTCGCTGATCTATATCATCGCCAACCATGCCGCCACCGGGCTGATGGTGCTGGCGATCGTGATCCTGTATGTCTTTACACCAACCGCTTCGTTTACGTTCGAGGCGTTCAGGGAGACGATGGCGGCGCAGCTTGTGGCCAATCCCTGGGTCGTTCACGTGGCGGTGGGGCTTTTCGTGATCGCTGCGGCGACCAAGTCCGGGATACTGCCGTTCGGATTCTGGCTCCCGCACGCCTATCCGAAAACACCATCGCCGTTTGCGGCCGCCGCCTCGGGCGCGATGGAGAAAATGGGGGTCTATCGGCTGCTTCTGGTGTTCACGGTGCTATTTCCGGTGACACCCGCTCTGAGCGTCTGGGGAATGTTGATGGTGCTTCTGGCGGCGGGCTCGATAGTTGTTGGCACCTTTACAGCCCTGCGGCAGACTGAGGGCATGCGGCTTCTGGCCTTCTCGACCATCGGGCAGATGGGCTACATCTGGCTCGGAGTGGGGATCGGTGTGACGCTTTTGCCGATCAACCAGCCGCTTGCGGCACTGGCGTTGATCGCCGGACTGTTTCATGCGGTTAATCACGCGGCCTTCAAGTCGCTTCTGTTTTTCAACGCCGGTGCGGCACGATATCGCACGGGCACAAGCGCGCTCGACCGTGTGGGCGGTTTGATGCAGATCATGCCATATACCGCCGGTGCGGCCATTATCGCGTCACTGGCGATCGGTGCGGTGCCGGGTCTGAACGGCTTTGCCAGCAAGTGGCTCATCGCCCAGAGCGCGCTTCTGGGCGCTGCAACGGTCCCGGTATTGGTGCTGTTCGGCCCGATTTCGATTTTCGTCGCCGCCGTGACACTGGCGTATATATTGAAGTTTACCGGCATCCTGTTTCTGGGCGAGCTGGATATTGACGAGGCGGTCGAAAAACGCGATGTGCCGGCCGAAATGCTCATCGCCCAGTACGTTCCGACCGCGCTGTGTGTGCTCTTTGGCATTGCTCCGATGCTGGTCATTACTCACCTGCACGGGGCAGTCAGTACCGTGATTTCCGATCCCGTACCGCTGGCGCAGCTCTTCGGTGTTGACGGTGCCGTGATGAGCCTGGTATCAGTACAGGGCGGCGTTGCAGGCGCATGGGGGCCGGGCGTGGTCGTGGCCGCTTTCGCCGGGTGCCTGCTGCTGGCGTGGGGTCTTTCGCGCATCGGCCGTGCGGGCATCCGGCAGGTTCCGGTATGGCTGTGTGGCGAAGAGCACACGATGCAGGAATGCAAATATCCGGTGCGCAGTTTCCTTTTGACATTCAACAGGCTCTTTGAGTGGATGTATCCCTCCATCCCGATGCCCGATCTGGTTGTTCCGGTCGGACTGATGAAGGTCTTTGGGGTGGATGCGCCCGAAGGTGCAGAAGAGCACGGCGGCCCGGGTGGCGGTGGGCACGAATGGCTTCCGCGACTGGCCCGGACGCCGGTGGGCGAGTTTCTCGTGCGCCATATCGGGCACCGGGAGTAGCGTGCGGCTCAACATCCGACGACAGGGGACGGTTTTATGACAACGGCAATCAATCTGGCCATGGCGCTTCTGGTCGGCCCACTGTTTGCGGGCATTATCCGCAAGGTGGTCCGTGCGCGCGTGCATTCCCGCCAGGGACCACCGATCTGGCAGCCGTATTTCGACCTCTTCAAGCTCCTGGGGAAAGAGGATTTGCGGTCATCAACCAGTCCCGTGGCACTGTACGGGCCGATGGTGGCGCTGGCGGCGATTCTCGTTGCGGCGCTTCTAACACCCATGGGGCTTATTCCGCCACTGGCGAATTACGGCGACATGATCGTATTCGCGTATTTCGTGACCATCGTCGCCGTTGCCGCGGTCATGGTGGGGCTGTCGTCGTCGAGCCCTTACTCATCGGTCGGCGCAGGCCGCGAAATCATGATGCATATCGTCGTCGAGCCCGTTTTGATTATCTCCCTGGTCACCGCAGCCGTAAAGGCCGAATCGTTTATGATGTGGGACATAGCCACATGGTATGAGGCCAACGCCCCGACCGCCTCCATGGTGGTCGCCGCGGTGGCGCTTTTGATCGCCCTGCAGGCACAGGTTGGGAAGCTTCCATTTGACATCGTCGAGGCCGACCAGGAGATTATGGGTGGGCCGTTTGTGGAGCTCTCCGGCCCCCGCCTGGCGCTGTTTCACTGGGCCTCATTCGCCCGCCAGATCGTCTATGCCTCCGTGCTGGTCGCCATCTTCGTCCCCTGGGGCATCGGGTTTGTGTTCCCGTGGAACCTGGCGGCTCACATCCTGAAGCTCGCGGCAGTCATCGCTATCATCGGTCTCGTGGATGTCGTCAATCCCCGCCTTCGCATTGACCAGGCCATGCTGTATTTTGCCGTCGTCATCATATTGGGGCTGGTGGGCCTCGGGCTGGCGCTGGCGGGATTTTGAGCAATTCGATGACAAAGACGTCTCTAGAAGTGAGGCAGGGCGCCGCATCCGGCTGCGTTGTTCGTCAAAACACGACAGGAAGCGATATATAGTGACTGCACACCAACTGGCAGAAAAACTCAAAGAGACGTTCGGAGACGAGATTGTTGATGTCTCCGCGCCCGATTCCGGCAGTCTTTACATAACCGTTACACCTGAGAGTCTCAAAAACATCACGAAGCACACGTTCCACGAAGAAGGTTTGCGGTATGTTGTCAATGCCGGGACCGACCGGCGGCCTACCACCGGCAGCTACATGGTAACCCACTTCTTCAGCGATGACGCGGGGCTGTACGTCGGGGTGCACACGAATGTCGAGCCGGACTGCCCACAGGTGGATTCCGTAACGCCGCACATTCCGGCGGCGAACTGGACCGAGCGCGAGGCCCGTGACATGGTCGGCATCGAGCCGATGGGACATCCCGACCCACGCCGCCTGGTGCTGTCGGATGACTGGCCCGAAGATTTGTTCCCCCTGCGCCACGATGTCGAACATGGTGACAAGCCGCCACTGTCAGATGAGCCGTGCGAGCCCGTCCCCCGAAAGGACGCACCGGAGGGCAGCAGCGTCGTGCCTGTCGGCCCGTATTTTCCCGCCCTTGAGGAGCCCGCGTACTTCCGGCTCTTTGTCGAGGGCGAGACGGTGACCGGGGCGGATTACCGGGGCTTTTACAACCACCGCGGCATCGAAAAGATGGGCTGCAGTGTGCTGACATACAACAAGATCCCCTTCATCGCCGAGCGCATCTGCGGCATCTGCGGCTGCGTCCATTCCACCTCCTACTGCCAGGCGGCGGAAAAGGCGGCCGGCATAAAGATACCCGAGCGGGCGAAGTTCATCCGCACCATCATGCTGGAGCTGGAGCGGCTGGAAAGCCACATGCTCTGGCTGGGGATCGCCGGGCATATCATCGGCTTCGACACCGTGCTGATGCAGACGTGGCGGATGCGCGAGCCGCTGATGTGGCTGTGTGAGCGCATCTCCGGCAACCGCAAAACCTACGGCATGAATATTATCGGGGGCGTCCGCCGGGACATTAAGGAGGAGCACTACGACGACATCAGGCGCGTTATCGGCGATATCGAAGACGAGTGGCAGGAGCTGTATAATGCCATTCCGGGCGATGCGACGCTGATGGCCCGCCTGAAGAACACCGGTATATTGACGGAGGAAGTCGCCAGAGATCACGCCGTTGTCGGACCGACGGCCCGCGGCTCTGGTATTGACATTGATGTCCGTGTGGATCACCCCTATGCCGCCTACGATCAGATCGAGGTCAACAAATGTGTGTACGACGGCTGCGACAATCTCGCGCGGACGCTGGTACGGATTGATGAGACGCTAGAGTCGGTGAAAATTATCCGCGAGGCGCTGGAGAAGATGCCGGATGGGCCGATCCGAGTGGATATCGAGCAGGATATTCCTGTCGGCCAGCAGGGTCTGAGTGCCGTTGAAGCACCGCGCGGAGAGGTTTTCCACTGGGTACTCACCGGCGCTGAGAACAAACCGGAGCGCTGGCGGGTGCGGGCACCGAGCTACCAGAATCTGCAGGCCGTCCCGCCGATGCTCGTGGGAAGCCAGCTTGCCGATGTGCCCATCGAAATTGGCAGCTTTGATCCCTGCTTTTCCTGCACCGACCGGATGGAAGTCGTGGATGCAAACACGGGAACACTTCGCGTCTGTACGCGGGAGGAAATCCTGCAGCGACAATGACATATCCGCACCAAAGCGGGCCCGGGAGGAAGCCTGGTCATGTTAAAAATGATACTCAGCAAGATTAGGGAAGCGATCCTGGCGTTGACGGCCGGGCGTGTCACTCTCCCCTACCCGTTCAAGCCACATGACCCGGAGGGTGAGTTCCGGGGATATCCTCACGTGGATGTCGATAAGTGCATCGGCTGTGGCGGCTGTGCAGCCGTGTGTCCCGCCCGCTGCATCAAGATCAATGACATTGACCAGACCACCCGCCGGATTACCCGACTGCTGGAGCGCTGCGTGTTCTGTGGGCGCTGTGCCGAGGTCTGCCCCGAAGACGCTATCGAAATGACAAAGCAGTACGAGCTGTCGGCTGACGACGTGCGCAACCAACTGGTGCAGGAATGTGAAATCTTCATGGCCACCTGCAACCGCTGTGGCCGCTGCTATGAGCCGCCGACCGTCCTTGACCGCATCATGGACCCGGGCTTTCAACATGACGAAATTGACCGCGGTGGGGATGACTTCAAGCGCGACGAAGACGATGACACGAAGCAAGCTGCCGGATAAATGACGGGAGCGAAAACCATGCTGGACGAGCTGTGCAAAAAGGCCTTCAAAAAGTCGCTGTGGATCTATCACACCAACACCGGCGCGTGCAACGGCTGTGACATCGAGTTGATCGACTGTCTCACGCCGTATTATGACGCCGAGCGCTTCGGCATCAAGCTGGTTGGCTCCCCGCGCCACGCCGACGTGCTGGTGGCATGCGGACCGGTCACCCGGCAGGTGGTCCCGGCGCTGAAATCGCTGTACGAGGCGACGCCCTCCCCGAAGCTGGTCATCGCCGTCGGCTCCTGCGCGTGCGGTGGCGGCATCTGGTATGACAGCTACAATATCGTCGGTGGTGTTGACAGCATCCTGCCGGTGGATTACTACATCCAGGGCTGCCCGCCACGCCCGGAGGCTATCCTGCACGGCATCGCCGTGGCCCTGGGGCTGAAAGATGTCGAGGTGGAGGCGGAGCGGCTCAAGCAGGCCCCCGACCGGCCCGAAACCGTCCCCATGAAACCCGAAGACCTTCTCAAACCGCAGTAATTCAATGAGCCCAAAAAACAAAGGGCGCGTGGCACCATGGTCACGCGCCCTTTTTGATTCCCCCGGCCTGCTGTATCTTCAGTCAAACAGCCGGCACCGCCACAGGTCCGCGCCCGCACCGAAATACAGCACCCCATCCTTCGTCACGTAAAACCCGTGAACCCATCCGGCAAGCGAATCATCCTGCGCAATCGTCTCACAACTGTGATCCGACGGGTCTATGGCGTACACCTGGTCGGCGGTGATCCCGATGATCAGCCCGTCCTTGCCGACCGGCTCATCATGCAGGTACGGGAACCGCTGGCGGTTGGTCGGAAGCTCTCCGACGTGCACGGTCTCGCGCTTCACCGGATCGAAGGCGTAATATTTCCCCTCATTGGTCAAGCCGTAGATAAGACCGTTTTCGGCCCTGGTTGCGCCCCGATATTCCGTGGTGCCGGGCACGGGCCTGAACGTCTCGACAATCTCCTCAGCCGCGATATCCCACAGGAAACAAACGGCCTCATCCTGCGTCGGTTTTGCGCTGGTGCCACCGCAGGTGCTGGTGGTGCAGAACATCTGGTTCGTCTCCGGTACCGGCGCACAGGAGTAAATGCTCTGGTCTTCCACGAGGTTCGTCCAGGCCTGGACATCTCGCTTCTGCACATCCACACGCATCAGTGCACCGCCGAGATGACCCTTCACCGGCACGGTCCCCACATAGTAGCGTCCATCGGGACCTTCGGTGATATGGTTGGGCCGCTCCTGCCCACGCACTCGCGGGAGGTGTTCGGGATTCTTTCCCTCCTCAACGGGCTGATGCGGATGGTACAGGTCCATGAACGCCCCGCCGTAGCTGCCCATGAGGAGGCCCTCGGGGGTTTCGATGATGTCATAAATCTGCGTGCCGCCGCGAACAAAATGTCCGAGGAACTCCAGATCGCCTGTTTCGATTTCGCAGGTGAAGGCGTATGCGGGCTTGATTGTGCCGCCCCATATCTTCCCGTCATACTCCGGCCCCACGCAGTAGATGCGCACGGGTTCCCCGGCGTAGTCCGTCTGCCGCCTGACCTTCTCCCCGGTCTCGCGGTTGGTCAGTTGCAGCCGGTTTTGCCCGTCCACACCGTTGACGTACCACCCATCCGTGGTCTTGAAGCGGAAGGCGTTATGCTTGCGCTCACAGGTCTCATCGAGAGCAATGCGGTCGGGTTCACAGCGGAACCGGGTGTCTCCGACATTTCCGTACACCTGCCCGTCCGTCCCCAGCCAGACGTTGGGTGATCCCTGGTGTTTCATCAGCTCCGGCGTGAGTATCTGGTGCTTTTCTCCGGTTTCCGGATTCCACGACCACAGCTCCATGTGATGCAGGCCGACCGGGCAATAGACAACACCGCTGTCGGCCACCTGTGGACGCACGATATACGATTGCCGGTCATCCTCGGGCAGCCGCCCTGCAGTGCCGATTTCGCCCGTCTTCATGTCGCAGTATCCCAGCTCAGCATTCGGGTAGGTGCCCACGTAAAACACATGGTCGGTGCTGACGGTGGATCCCAAAAAGTAATGCCCGGGATCTGCGGGGACGCCGAGATCCACCAGCCTGTCTTTTTCTGCGTCGTATCGGAAGAAGTGTGCCGGGTTGCCGCAGTAGGCGTACATCTGTCCCTCGGGACCCCGGGCCATCTGGATGTGGCTGCGACCGTAATGATTCACGCCGATGCGGCGGGATTCGCCTGTCTCGATATTGACACCGATAATGGCGTGACCATCAGGGGCCTCGTGCGCTCCCCAGGCGATCCATTGCCCGTCGGCGCCCTCAGTTGCAACCTGAACCGACATCCCCGGAACTCGCACCGGCATCCCCAGGTGCTCGAAAACGGGCTCCGCGCATACCGCCGTCACAACAAAAGTTAGAAACACAACCGCAAAGACAAGCCGCTCCATCGGTGCCACCATCTCCGTATGTTTGCCGCTGTCAGATTATCCATGCATACATCCAATACTTCGCGGTATAGACATAAACACCTGCCATCATGCGGAAGGTGTCGGGGTGCGCTGTCGAGCATAATACAGTACTCGTCTGCCACCGAGGCGCTGCAAACGGAGGCGATGGATATGGCCCGGCTGACCGCGCTGCTAACCGCCGCTGCTGTGCTTTTGTTGTGTGTACCCCTTCACGCCGAGATGGTGATGAATCCCGCCGATGACACGCTGTGGGTGGAGGATTTCGACACGCTTGTCACCAATCCCAACCGCCACGACGGCTGGGGTGTCTAT
This sequence comes from Armatimonadota bacterium, assembly GCA_046538215.1. Lineage (GTDB taxonomy): Bacteria > Armatimonadota > Zipacnadia > Zipacnadales > UBA11051 > JBKHJK01. Next base: position 92 of record JBKHJK010000002.1, on the reverse strand, counting down.
GATCCGCCGCAGGTGGCGATGACCGTCAAAGACGGCGTGGCTTCGATCGCCGAAACCAGTGAGCGCGGGTATGCCCCCCTGCAGTATTACGT
>JBKHJK010000243.1:0-4832 GCA_046538215.1 Armatimonadota bacterium | reverse complement strand
GGAGAGCGTATTCACCAGCATTCGCGATGGCGACCTGGAGGTGACCGCCTCACTCATAGACCGGCTGCTGGAGGGCGTGGATGCCCTGAAGCTGCATCTGCAGTGCGCGGTCAATGACGAGCCGCCTCCCGACATCAGTGTGCACGACATACCACTGCGCGCCCCGGCTAATACGGATGACGATGATCCGGAGGTCGGAGCTCTGGAGAGCAACTCCGACGCGTCCCGAAGCAGCGCCTGCGACGTCCCCGATGATGGGCTGATGATTGACATCACGCTCGACGAGGATTGTGACATGCCGGCGGCGCGAGCGTGGCTGGTTTTGCAGCAGCTTGAAGGCTACACCGACGTCATCGCCTCCATCCCCTCTATCGAAGACCTCGAGCAGGAGACGGAGGATTTCGACACTCTTTCGGTGGTCGTTGTGACGTCCCTCTCTGACAGTGACATTCTGGATCTCACCTCCGCTCTGCCTGGTGTGGCGGATGTGAGTATCAGGAAGTCTTCGCCGGAGACCGATGCGCCTACGACGGATGGCGAGGGAGATGACAGCGGCGATGCCGCGGAAAAAGGCGGCACCGCCAGTTCTGCGGTCATGAATATGAAGCGGTCGCATTCCACGGTTCGCGTCGCTGTGGACAGCATTGACGCACTGATGAACCTGATGGGCGAGCTGGTCATAAACCGGACCAGGCTGACGAACCTCAGCCAGCAGCTCAGCAGCCGTGCCGGGACTGAGATGGGGGAGATGGCCCAGAATCTCGAACAGGTCACATCCAATATGGGAATGCTGGTCACCGAGCTTCAACAGCGCGTGATGGAGACGCGGATGGTGCCGGTGGAGCAGCTTTTCGGGCGTTTTCCGCGGCTCGTGCGCGATGCAGCCCGGCGCGAAGAAAAGCAGGTTGCTCTGGACATCCACGGTGGCGAGACCGAGCTCGATCGTTCGGTGATCGAAGACATCGTTGATCCGCTCACTCATCTCCTGCGCAACGCCGTCAGCCACGGGATTGAACCCCCAAAAAAGCGTGAGGAGATTGGCAAATCGCCCGAAGGCACAGTGCGACTGAGTGCGCGGCAGGAGGAGGGCTCCGTGATCATCGAGGTTTCTGATGACGGCCGCGGGATCGAGGCCGATGCAATCCGCCACAGCGCCATCGAAAGAGGGGTTATCGAAGAAAGCCAGGCGGCCTCAATGTCCGACGAACAGGCTCTGGATCTGATATTCACCCCGGGCTTTTCCACCGCGCAGACCGTCAGCGATGTCTCCGGTCGCGGTGTCGGTATGGATGTCGTCAGGAGCAATATTGACAAACTCGGCGGCCAGGTGGAGATCAACAGCACCCCGGGCAGGGGCACCACTGTGTCATTGCAGCTCCCTCTGACACTGGCCATCATCCAGGGGCTTTTGGTCCAGGCCGCCGACATCGTCTTTGCCCTCCCGCTGGCCTCCGTGTACAGAATACTGCGCGTCGAGCCACATGAGATCAGTCGCGTCGGGGGCACGTTATGCACCATCGAACAGGACCGTTCTCTGCCACTGATATCACTTGCCGAAATCGGAAATCTCCGAAAGTCCCGGCCGGAACCTGCCGATACAGTTATTGCAGTTCTCGTAGGAGACGGACGGACGGAAATCGGTCTGATAGTGGATGAGCTCATCGGCAACGAGGAACTGGTCATCCAGCCGCTGGGCGATGTTTTGAAAGATGTCAAGATGGTGAGTGGGGCTGCATTGCTGGGAGACGGGCGCCTGGCGCTTATCGTGGATACGGCGACGATGCTGCGACAGATCGGCAGCCAGCAGTACCTCGAAAAGCAGGCCTCGGGAGCCGCGTAATCCCGCAGGGCGACAATGGAGGGACACCGCGATGGGCCAATTCGTGCTGTCGGATATCGAGAAAGACGCGCTGAACGAGATCGGGAACATCGGAGCCGGCAATGCCAGCACCGCTCTGGCGAAGATGACGAACCGGGCCATCGAACTCACCGTCCCGGAGACAATCGTTGTCCCGTTTGAGGAGCTTCCTCTGGTGGCCGCCGCGGAGCCGGAGAAGATTCTGGCCTCTGCATACGTCGCCTTCGAGGGAGATGCAGCGGGATGTCTGCTTTTGCTCTTCTCAGCGGAGCAGGCGGAGAGCCTTTTTGCGCTGCTGGGGCTCGATGTCCCGGATGACGTGATGGTACTGTCGGAGATTCAGCGCTCGGCAGTCTCAGAGGCGGGGAACATCATCGCCTCGTCGTATCTCCACGCGCTTGGAAAATTCACGGGCCTGCGGCTTTTGCCGGTCCCGCCGGGAGTGGCTGTAGGAATGGGTGGGGCAATCCTCGAAACGATCGCCGTTCATCTGGGGCGCTTTGATGATATGGGCCTGGTTATGCAGGTTCATATCCACAGCCGGGGTGAAAAGCTCGGTCTGCAGCTTCTGATGATACCGCGGCTGGACGCCTTCGGAACCATTCTCGGCGCTCTGGGGCTTGACGTGCCGAAAAAGAAGACCGGCTGAACGCTTCCGGATCCGACCTCCCCGACACACGGCCGTTTCGATGACCCTGGCCGTACTGTGAGTCAATCATGAGCTCAAAGCTTCGTGTCCTGAATGTTGATGATTCGACCTACGTCAGGCTTGTCCTGTCGCGCATGCTCGGTGACGCGGACGATCTGGAAGTGGTGGGGCAGGCAGCGGACGGTGCAGAGGGCATCAGGCTTGCGCGGAAGCTCAAGCCCGATGTGATCACCCTTGATATTGAGATGCCGATGGTGGACGGCCTGGAGTTTTTGCGCCGCCTGATGCCGGAAAACCCGATCCCGGTGGTGATGCTTTCGAGCCTCACACAGGCCGGAGCCGAGCCGACACTGGAAGCCCTCTCGCTGGGTGCCGTGGATTTTGTGGGCAAGCCGGGAAGCGCCGGTGTCCCGGATCTGGAAACGGTCAGGCGTCAGCTTTTGAAGAAAGTGCGGGCGGCCGCTGGAGCATCTGTCACTGTCTCGGGGGCTGCAGCAACGCGCAGGCGAAAAAAGCCTCCACCTCCGCGTCCCCCTGCCGATACCAACTGTCCGTGCATCCTGGTGGCCGCCTCCACCGGAGGCCCGCAGACACTGGACGCGATCTTCACCAGCCTGCCCGGTGATATTCCGGCTTGTTTTGCAATCACCCAGCATATACCGGCGAGCTTCAGCCGCGTGCTGGCAGAACGCCTTGACCGCAAATGCGCGCTGGATATCCACCAGGCGGAGGATGGTGATGTGCTGCGACGTGGCACGGCTCTGGTCGCTCCGGGCGATTATCACATGATTATCGGACCGCGCGGCATTGTCCATCTTTCCACCGACAGCGAGGTGTGGGGCGTGCGACCGGCTGCCGATCCGATGATGTCAAGCGCCGCCAAAAACCTCGGGCAGCCGCTGGTGGGGCTGGTGCTGACAGGAATGGGGCGCGACGGAGCAGAGGGCTGTATCGCCATCAAAAAGGCCGGGGGACGTGTCTTCGCCGAAGATGAAAAGAGCTGTGTCATCTACGGCATGCCGAAGGTCGTCCGGGAGACCGGATGCTGTGACCGGATGCTGCCACTGGACGAGATACCCCGCCATCTCGTGCACGTCGCGCGAGAGCTGAAAGCCGCACACCGCAGGTCTGCCTGAGGGGCGAATAGTGTCCTATGAAGCTGCACAAAGGGCTGATCAAAGTCTCCCCGTGGCTTCGCCTGTGGAGTTTTATAAACAACACAACAACACAAAACCTTCCCGTGGCTCGGCCCTGGATTTTGTAGTCTGAAGCCTCAAAATCCAGGGTGAAAACGCATCGAGTTTGTACCTGTTTAGCGTGAAGGGACTATGCGCCTCGTGCTGTCCGTGGTTCAGAGAGTCTTTAGAGTTTGATACACATCGCAAACGTCCCCGTGGCTGGCAGACGACACCAGCATCTGGAGTTTTGTACATACCATAATAGTGGCTCATAAAAGTGTTCGGGACGCTGAAAGGGACTGACTCGGGCTGGAAGCTGGCGGCAAACGGCGTCGCCACCCTCAGACTGTAAACATCACAGCCCTCGGGCCGAGCCACGGGTTTTTGGGAGGTATCATCAGATTTATGACGCTAAACAGGTACTCGCGTTTTCAGCTTCCAGCCCGAGTCGAACCTTTTTGCCCGAGAATATTTGAGAAGTCACTATCATTTAACACATGAATGTTTCATGAGCTACTGTTGCCTGAGAGGGGCAAGCGTGACATCCATGCAAAAAGTGACAATTAGCGAACGGGAGCTGGAGCATTTCTGCACGGGCGTTGCATCACTGTGGGATATTGATGTTTCAGCATACGGGAAGCGCCAGCTCCACCGTCGCCTGAAGAGTATGATGCGCAAGAACGGCGTCACCAGGCTGGACAGGCTGCTAAAGAAAATGAAGCGGGATCCGGAGCTGGCAGAGCGCCTCCGCATTGAGTTCACCATCAACGTCAGCGAGTTCTTCCGCGATATTCATCTGTTCGATGCGCTCGAAAAGTTTCTCCGCAAAGCCATGCAGCGCCGGTCCATACGGACGGTGTGGAGTGCGGGATGTTCATACGGGGCCGAAGCCTACAGCCTGGCGATTATTCTGGATGAGCTCGGTGCGGACGCCTGCACCATCGTCGCCAGTGACATTGATGACCGGGCTCTTCAGCAGGCGCGACGTGGCGTGTTCAAAGAGAGCGATCTGGAGCATGTTTCACACGTGCGGCGCCGCCGGTACTTCGAAGAGATCCGTCCCGAAGAATACCGCATTGACAAACGGCTGCGAAGATGGGTGCAGTTCAAGAATATTGACCTGCTCAATCCCCGCGGGCGTCAGCCC
>JBKHJK010000242.1:0-4832 GCA_046538215.1 Armatimonadota bacterium | reverse complement strand
CGATACACCATCCCGTACTCGGTGCCGACGATGATCTCGTCTGCTTCGGCTTCCCGGGCAAAGCGCACCATCCCGCCGGTGGAAGCGACCTCATCGGCCAGGTCACGCACATCTTTGGGACATTCGCCGTGAACGATCACCTTCGCCTCAGGATGCTCAGCTTTGGCCTCCTTGATGGCGTCCGGGGAAATCATCACGTGTGTCGGGCAGTACCCCTGCCACAGGATAATCTTCTTATCCGTATGCTCCTGGACGTAGCTGCCGAGATGGCAGTCGGGGACGAAGATGACCTCATCGGAATCGACACTGTTAACAATCTCCACGGCGTTTGCAGAGGTGCAGCAGATGTCGGCTTCGGCCTTCGTTTCGGCGGAGGTGTTGACGTACGCCACTACCGGCACGCCGGGATGATCCTTTCGAAACTCCCGGAGCTTTTCGGCGTCCACCATGTCGGCCATGGGGCAGCCCGCGTCTTTGTCCGGTATGAGCACCGTGCGGTCCGGTGACAGAAGTTTGGCGGTTTCGGCCATGAAGTGCACACCGCAAAAAACGATGACGTCTGCATCGGTTTCGGCGGCCCTGCGGGAGAGCCCGAGGGAATCGCCCATAAAATCGGCGATGTCCTGCACCTCGGGAATCTGATAATTATGGACGAGCAAAACGGCATTGTGCTGCTCTTTCAGCTCAGCGATACGACGCTGAAGCTGCTGGATTTCTTCATCACGCATTGACAAAAACTCCCCGTACAGGCAGGTGTCTGAGTGTCTTTGTCATCAAGTATACATTCTGAGAACAAAACTGCCAATCTTGCGCATATCCAGAGTAATTTGTGATAGTCTATAGAACACGTCTTCACATGCGATGGCAGTGGATTTTCTTTGAAATGGTTGATTGAGACCAGCGGGGTGAATGGTATGAGCCTGTTTGACACCTCTGAAGATGACCGTCCGTACCGGGAAAAATTCTTTGATGCGGCCATCAGCCTGCACCACAATCTGAAGTATCTGGTGTTCTTCTACATCATCGGGTCCGCCTTCGCTGTCATAGCGATGAGCACCAGCCCCGGCCCGGGCAGCGCGGATTTCTCACTGGCATCTGTGTTGATCGCCTACGGAATTGCGGCGCTGGCGCTGGTCATTTTCCTCTACGCATTCATCAAAACCCTCATCCTCGCCTGCTGCGCGTACGGGGAATGGCTGTGTGAAGAGCCCGGGCGGGTTCCACAGCCGCATTCTTCGGAGGAATGAAGTGCTTCCATCAACTCCGAGAACCGCTCGCTTTCGGACGCTTCGCACACCAGCAGTTCAAATGGCACAAAGGCCCGCCGATAAGATGGCTTCAGGAGGCCCACAAAGCGCTGTGGAAAGCCTGAAGGAAAAATGTGGAAAACCATGAGGAAAGTGTGGAAAACTCTGGTCGTTGTGAGGAATGTGGAGAGTTTGCACGATTCGCCTTCAGGTTTATCCACACACGCAGGCCCGCAGTATGAGGGGATAAACGCGCTTTTGCACATTTCCACAGCCCCTACTAGTACTACTACTAGTTGTTACTACTAGGTCTTGAACCATCGTTGTACTGCGGAAAACTCCACCCACCATCACCTCTCACCACCTCTGTTTTGTGACATCCACAGTGTGATCCGCCCTCTGGACTGACCTCTCAGGTTCTCTTGGGTATCGAGACATTGGTGGCCTCTATGGAGGATATTTGTGTTGCGGTGGACAAATCTTATATAAAGCATGTACAATTATTCTGTTCAAAATCACACAGAGTTACACGATCTGCACGCGGGCTCGGCGCCGTTGGAAAATGGGGTCTGCCAGGAGGTCTTTGCTCGAAAGACGAACAACTATTACTGGCGAGTGCCTGGACGAGGGTATAGCCGTCCGCAGGCGGCGGGCACCACAGGCTACGGATGGCGAGATTTTCCTCAACAGCCTGAAACGGGGCTTCGGAGGTTTACAGGACTGGCAGGTCGAAGATTGCGTAATATGCCTGTGCCGGGTTGAGTGAGCGATGATTATGCGCGAAGCGACGGGATTGCGATCTAACTGGATTAAGGGAGGAAGTACGGCATGTTGAACATCACCTGTCCGCAGGACAAGCTGTACGAGAAGGTGCAGCTGGTATCCCACGGAGTGTCGGGACGCAGCACGCAACCGATCCAAAACAACATGTGCTTGAAGGCGGCCGAGGGCGCGCTGACGCTGGTGGCGACCGATCTGGAGTTCATCAGTCTCAAGAGCACGGTGCCGGTGACGATTGCCGAGGAGGGTGATCTGACGGTTCCGGCGCGAACACTGGTGGATATTTCCAACCGCCTGCCGTCGGGTGATGTCAGCCTGGTGGGTACGGAAAACAATGCCCTGGAGATCAGCTCCGGCCGTGCGCATTTCACCATCCGCGGACTGCCGGCCGACGATTTCCAGGAACTGCCCGAAATCGAAGATCCCGTCTCCCTGGAGCTGGCACAGTCCGAGCTGGCGCGGATATTGAACCGCACCGTCTTTGCCACCTCCACCGACGAAACCCGCCCCATTCTCACTGGTACCCTGTTCAATATTTCGGGGACGCAGCTTGAAACCGTGGCCACCGACACCTACCGTCTTGCGCTTCAGAAAACCGAGCTTCCCGTGGAGGTCGAAAAGGACCAGTCGGCGATTATCTCTCGCCGGACGTTGCAGGAGCTTGAGCGGATCCTCGACGCCACCTCCGACGAGCCGGTGGTCATCAACATGTCGGACAGACAGGTCTCCTTTGAGCTCAACGACGTTGTTGTGGCCTGCCGCCTCATCGAAGGCCAGTTTGTCAACTACCCAAAGGTCATCCCCGAGGGTGGAGACAGGATTGTCACGGCAGAACGCGGGGCCCTTATCAGCACTCTCGAACGCGCTCTGGTTGTTGCGCGTGATGATGCCAACCGTGTGGTCATACGCACCAGCGACGGCACCATGACCGTCACAGCCGAAAGCCAGGACATCGGGAAAGCCGAAGAGGAGCTGCCGGTGAAGGTGGAAGGCAAGGACGCTGAGATCGCCTTCAACGCTCAGTTCCTGCTGGCGATGCTGAACGCGGTCCAGGCCGAGGAAATCAGCATGGAGCTGTCCGGCCCGCTGAACTCCGGTCTCATACGACCTGCTGAAGATGACAGCTATCTCTACGTCCTGATGCCCATGCAGATCATGTGAGGAGCGGCTGTTGCACATACAGAGACTCGCTCTGGAGAACTTTCGGGTGTATCCGGAGCTGCAGATAGAGTTTTCCCCGGGGCTGACAATTATTGTCGGCCCCAATGCGTCCGGGAAGACCAGTTTGCTGGAGGCAATCCATTTTCTGGCCACCAGCAAGTCCCACCGGACAAGCGCCGACCGCGAACTCGTGCACTTCGGAAGCCCTCACGCCCGTCTGCAGGGAACCTTTGTCTCACAGAACCGCGAGCTGACGATCTCCGCGACCATTCCCGCACGGGTCTCTGATCGGAAGCCCTCCTCCCCGTCGTCCAAGCAGATGAAGCTCGACGGTCAGAGCATTGACAGGATCGCGGATCTCATCGGCCGGGTGCCGGTGGTCATGTTTTCGAATGATGACCTGGACATCGTCCGCGGGGCTCCCGGCTTTCGGCGGAGGTTTTTGAATATCGCCGTCGCCCAGCTCCGCCCCCGCTATTATGACGACACGAGGCGATACGGGCGGGCGCTGCAGCAGCGCAACGAGCTTTTGAAGCTGGTGGGTGACGGTCAGGCCGAAAAAGCACACCTGGAGCCGTGGACCGAGCAGCTCGCGAAGGCGGGTGCGGCCATCACGAATGACCGCGGCGAGTTTATTCAAAGCCTCAGCGACAGCGCCGGTCAGGTTCATGCGCGTCTAAGCGGCGGGGAAGAAGATAATGCGGAACACGAGGAGATTGTTGTACAATACAAGACGAATCTGGCCGACAAATCCGGGACGGACCTCTCCGAAGAGGCGTTCATGGAAATCCTCCGCGAGCGCCTGTCGGAGGATATCCGGCGTGGCTACACCACCATTGGCCCGCACCGTGACGATTTTGAGATACAGATCAACGGCAAAGACACCCGCACCTTTGGCTCACAGGGCCAGCAGCGCACCGCCGCACTGAGCCTGAAGCTGGCCCAGGCCGATGTCGTGATGAGCTGGCGCGGAGAGCCCCCGCTGCTGCTTTTGGACGACTGCCTGTCAGAGCTTGACAGCGCGCGCTCCCGCCGCATCCTGAAGCTCGCCGAAAAGAGGCAGGGGATGATTATCACCAGCCCCGTGATGACCCACGCGCTGGCCGAGCAGCCAGACGCCCGTATCTACGAAGTGCAAGACGGTTCCGTCACCCCGGCCGGTGACTGAGGAAATCTACGATGAACAACAGAGACCTGCGCAAGCGAGACCGAAAGCTGGGACCGATGCAGCGAGCGCTGAACGATTACCTCGCCGCCACCGGCAACCTCAGCAGGGGGGCTGCAGTGCTGTGTATCGAACTGTGGCCGCAGATCGTGGGGCCGTGGTACAGCCGCAAAACACAGGTCATCCGCGTCAGCGACGGGGAGCTGCAGGTTCTGTGTGACAGCGCCGCGACCGCCCAGCAGCTCCAGCTCGATAAAACCGAAATCATCGAGCGGTTGAACGAACGGCTGGATGGCAACGTCATCAAGGACCTGCGGGCCTCCACCGCGGGACGCTGGAAAAGCAATCCGCTCCTGCAGGTGAATCCACCGGAGCGCCCGCAGTTTTCCGACGAAGATATTGAGCGCGTAAAACTAACCGACAACGAGAAGCGACACCGTCTCCGCGACACTGCAACTGGCCACAAGCACCAGCAGCGC
>JBKHJK010000241.1:0-4839 GCA_046538215.1 Armatimonadota bacterium | reverse complement strand
GTCTATGACCTTGGTGGAGGCACGTTTGATGTGTCAATCCTTGATATAGAGGTGGACAAGGCCGGTGAAGAGCGCGACTATTACGAGGTCCTCGCGACTTCCGGTGACACGAAGCTCGGTGGCGACGATTTTGACCAGCGGATTATTGATTACATCGCCGACGAGTTCAAGAAAGAAAACGGCATAGACCTGCGCAAGGACAAGCAGGCCCTTCAGCGGTTAAAAGACGCCGCTGAGAAGGCGAAGATGGAGCTGTCAAGCACCGTCCAGACCTCCATCAGCCTCCCGTTCATAACCTCCGTCGAGGGAGAGGGCCCCAAGCACCTGGACATGACCCTGAGCCGCGCGAAGCTAGAGGACCTCATCGGCGATCTCATTGAGAAGACCGCGGATGCGGTGAAGACGGCGATCCGCGAGGCGGAGATTGACGCCAGCGACATTGACGAGGTGATCCTGGTCGGCGGGTCAACCCGGATCCCGAAGGTTCAGGAGCTTGTGGAGGACATCACCGGCAAGGAACCGCGCAAGGGCATCAACCCTGACGAGGTTGTGGCGATCGGTGCTGCAATCCAGGCTGCGGTGCTCACAGAAGACATGCAGGACATGGTCCTGGTTGACGTGACGCCATTGACGCTCGGTGTCGAGACACAGGGCGACGTGATGGATGTTGTCATCCCGCGAAACACCTCCATCCCGACGGAGGAGACGCGGACGTATTCGACGGCTTCGGACTATCAGACCACCGTGGAGATCAACGTTCTGCAGGGCGAGCGGGCCCGGGCGTCACAGAACAAGTCGCTGGGCCGCTTCCATCTCTCCGGCATTCCGCCGGCGCCCCGGGGTGTCCCGCAGATTGAGGTCAAATTCGACCTCGACAGCAACGGCATCCTGCACGTCAGTGCCAGAGACAAGGGCACAGGCAAAGAGCAGGACATCACCATCACGGGTTCCGGTGCACTGTCGGACGACGAAGTTGAAGACATGGTCGAACAGGCAGAGGAGCACGCGAAAGAGGACGAGCGGTTCCGCGAGCTCGCCGAGGCCCGCAACCAGGCCGACCAGCTTGCATACCAGCTCGAAAGCACGCTGGAAGATCTCGAAGACAAGATTGATGAAAGCGATGCGGCTCCGATTAAGGAAAAGATTGAGCATCTGCGAGAGGTCAAAGAGGGGGACGATGCTCAGGCGATCCGCGACGCCATCGAGGACGCCAACGAGGCGTTCTCGGCCGTGTCGCAGCAGATGTACGAGCAGGCCGGAGCCGCCCAGCAGGCGGCCGCCGGCCAGGCAGGACCCGGTGGCCCGCAGGCGGGACCCGGTGGTCCACAGGCCGGAGCGCAGCAGGAGCCGGCCGAGGGAGCCGATGACGTCATAGATGCCGAATTCGAAGCAGAAGACGAAGAGTAACCGGACCAATCACCCGCCCCGCCCGCATCAGGTGGGGCGGGCCCGTCACACTCCTTACTCTTCACGATACCAAGAGCCGTAAAGAGAGATGGAGTAGATTATGGCTCCTGACATAGATTTTTACGAAGTACTGGGCGTTGACCGCGATGCGTCCCAGGGCGAGATCAAGAAAGCATACCGGAAGCTCGCCCGAAAATATCACCCGGATGTCAACCCGGGTGACAAACAGGCCGAGGCGAAATTCAAAGAGGTCAAGCAGGCCTACGAAGTCCTGAGCGATGAGGAGAAGCGCAAGCAGTACGACCGCTTCGGCAAACAGTACCAGCAGGCCCAGCAGCGTGGCGGACAGTACCAGGACGTTGACTTTTCCGATTTCATCTTCCAGCAGGGCGGCCCCGGTGCATTTGCCGACATTTTCGGCGATCTTTTCGGCGAATTCCGCACCGGTGGCGGGCGCGCGCGACAGGCACGACGGGCCCCTCAGCCGCAGCGCGGATCCGATATCCAGCACGAGATGTCCATCACCTTCAAAGAGGCCTTTGAGGGCACCGAAAAGACCCTCAACCTGCAAATTGCCGACGTATGCCCTGAATGCGACGGTGTCGGTGGCCAGACCGAGACCTGTCCGGCCTGCGGAGGCACCGGTCGAAGCAGCCAGGGCGGCTTCATGGGAATGGCATCGGCCTGCCCACAGTGCCAGGGTAGCGGAGAGGTCATCAGCGGAACGTGTCGGGAATGTGGCGGCACGGGTGAAGTTGCCCGGCAGCGGCGCATCACCGTAAAGATCCCCGCTGGTGTGAAGACCGGCTCCAAAGTCCGCATCGGCGCTGAGGGTGGCCGCGGAATCCGTGGCGGCCCCAACGGTGACCTGTATCTCATCATGAACGTCCAGGATCACCCGTTCTTCGACCGCGACGGCGATGACGTGTACTGCGAGGTCCCGATTACCTTCGCCGAAGCGACGCTGGGATCGAAGATTACTGTCCCCACGCCTGAGGGGCGGGTGTCGCTGACCATCCCGGCCGGAACCTCAAGTGGCCAGAAGTTCCGCCTCAAAGGACGCGGCTTCCCCCGGCTGAATGGCAAGGGGCGCGGCGACCAGTACGTGGAAGTGAATGTGACTGTCCCGAAGCGGCTGTCTCGCGATCATAAGCAGCTTATCGAAGAACTTGAAGATGCGTGGGCCGAAGACCCGCGTGAAGGGCTGCCGAGCGGTTTGTAAAGCTCCAGTCGGTGGCACGTCAACGGAGGTGGCAGTATCGTGGCAGAGCGATCCAAAGAGCCTCTGTACGTCATAAGTGTAGCCGCAAAGCTTGTGGATTGCCATCCACAGACACTCAGACAGTACGAGAAAATTGGACTTGTCAGCCCGGAACGGTCGGACAGTAACGCCCGGCTGTATTCCGATGAAGATATAGAGCAGCTCAAACAGATCCAGCGGCTCACCCAGGAGATGGGTGTGAACCTGGCGGGTGTGGACATTATCCTCAACCTCCTCGATCGCATCGAAGATCTGCGCAATGAAGTCAAGCGACTGCGCAAGAATCTGGAACATGGCCCACCACGCCTCACAGCCGGACGGCGCACCGAGGCCGAGGTTACCGTCATCGAAGAGGCCATCAACGGATCCCGGCAGAACGAAAGCGAATAAAACGTCCGAAAAAGGCGGCCCATCATGAACGACGAGCAGTGGGTGGAAGTTGCACGCTATACGGGCTCAGACGCAGATACCCAGGCCAATCTCCTGATATCACATCTGGAATCCGAGGACATCGAGGCAAAACGCATACCCATACAGACACCAGCCACCACCATGGCCGGAGTTTTCGACCAGCCGATCCAGGTTTTCGTCCGCCCGAGTGACGAAGATGCCGCCCGGGAGATCGTCCAGGGCGGGCACGAGAGCGAAGAATAAATGCGGGTGAGGCGGTGCTCCGGTGGATGACACCGAATGGGTAAGAGTTGCTGAATTCACCACCACCGACGAGTATGAGGCGGACATGACCGTCGCCCGCCTCAGAAACGCGGATATCCAGGCCAGACGAGTCCCGCCCACCAGTGTTGGCGGGCTCATTCCGAATCTGAGGCTCCCGGTGGCGATACTCGTGCGGAAGGACCAGGCCGCCCGCGCCCGGGAAATCCTGGATGAATCGGAATGGGTACAGATCGCAGAGACCAGCGGGCATGATGCAGAAGACAGGGCCGCTGAAATCATCGCCCGTCTGCTGCAGGCCGGCATCGAATACATGCGCGTGCCCATGACTCCCGCTGAAACACCCGGCGAGGCATATACCGTCCGCCTGATGGTTCGGACCGATGACGAAAACGCGGCCCGGCGCATGGTGGATGAAATGGAGTGAGCCCCGCGGCTTGCATGGACGACAGAGAAGAATGGGTGACCGTGCGGGAGCTTTCCGGCATGGCTGTTGATCACATGGCGGATCTGGAGGTTGCGAAGCTCCAGAGCGCGGGTATACCGGCACGCAGAATCCCGCCGATGAACCTCGGAGCGCTGGTACCCGCAAACATCCGCATCCGGATACTTGTGCCCCGGACACAGCAGGACGAAGCGAGGGCAATACTGGACGCGGAAAAAGGCCCTCGGCCACGGTCCCAGGCTCCATCCGATGAGAAAACGGACACCGCCGGCGGCCGGATCCGCACCATATTCAAATGGATCGTCGTCGGGGGTCTGGCGATCTATCTTATCGCACAGCTCTTATGGATACTCACATCTCAGACGAGGTGACTTACATATATGGATTTCCAGAAGTTCACGAACCAGGCGAAAGAGGTTATCAGTCACGCGCATCAGCTTCTGGGGCGCTACAGCCACCAGCAGCTTGATGTGGAACATATCCTGCTGTCGCTTCTGGAGCAGGATGAGGGCGTTGTCCCGCGCGTGTTGCAGAAGCTTTCGATCGACCGGGATACGCTGACGAAAAAAGTCGAACGCGAGCTTGGTGGACGCCCGCAGGTCAGTGGCGCCGGGGCGGGAGAGCAAATCTTCATCACCCCACACACCCAGCGGGTACTCGATTTCGCCTTCGATATTTCCGACCGCTTCGGTGATAAGCTCGTCGCCAGCGAGCATATCTTCCTTGCCATCATGGAAGACGGTCAGACCGAGGCCGCGGAGATCCTCAACAGCGTTGGTGTAACCGCCGATAAAACGCTGGAGGCACTCCAGGGCATTCGGGGCGCCCACCAGGTGACCGACGAAAGCGCCGAAGCCGGTTACGAGGCGCTGGAGCGGTATTCACGCGACCTCACCGAGCTGGCCGCAGAGGGAAAGCTTGACCCCGTCATCGGCCGCGACGACGAGATCAAGCGCGTCATCCAGGTGCTGTCACGCCGCACGAAAAACAACCCGGTACTCATCGGCGAGCCCGGGGTCGGCAAGACCGCCATTACCCACGGCCTCGCCCAACG
>JBKHJK010000240.1:0-4840 GCA_046538215.1 Armatimonadota bacterium | reverse complement strand
GTTTTTGCGTCCTGCGATTCATGGTTCCGCGGAGGAGCTGGCCTTTTGGGTCGGCTGGCTCAGCCACATCATCGCCGACGACACCTGGCGCCACCAGCTCCGCGAACGCATCCCCGAAATGTGGGAAACGGCCACAGGCGATGATGCGGCGGCAGCACGACAGATGCGCAGGCTGTACAGGCGAGAATGCGTTGGCCTCGATATCGCGATTTTCTCCGAAAGAACAGACCTCATGGGCGACATTCGTGCGGACTTGCTTGCCGCCGAGCCCGGTTTCTCCACCTCGCTCATCAACAGTAGAGACCTCCATTCGTGGCGTCTTACGGTCGTTCAGACCATGATCCCTCCACTCGCCGAGACGGATAAAGAGCCCGTGTATCTTGATACTGATTTCGTCGAGACCTGTTTGTATCAGGCGCGAGAGGAAGTATGCCGCATTGTTGATTGGGAAACCGAAGATAGTGATATCGCTCCCATCTTTTAGCAGTGCGCACCACCCGGCAGCGAGCGCCGAAAAGTTCGAAGCTGCGTCTGGGATAGATATTTTTTCACTCTTTTGCATCTGCAGACAGGATTCAGTCATCAGGAGGGAGAATGTCAGCGTGCCAAATGTCTGATAGGTCTCGACACTGACATGCAAGGAGGGAGTTGTGGTGAAGATAAGCCATCGCTTTACGATGACGGTTATGATGGCTGTGCTTGTATCTGTTACTCTGGTCGGGTGTCACGGCGGGGGAGTGTCGGACGCCACGCCGACGATGGACAGGATGTTGCAGGACGCCCTGGCCACAGACGTCGGAACACGGTACGAAGCGAGTGCCGCCGACTGTGATTGCACCACGCGCCTGATGCAAATTGTCCAGACGCCACCGGCCAGTCGCGAGGAGTTGGGTGAGGCGCTGCAGGAGTTCATCGGCTATGTGCGGCAGGCTCCCAACGAGCCGGCCTGCCAGCTTGGTCTGTGTTTGCTGATGCTTGCGACGGCGGCCGACAACGTTGGGGCGGATCTTGGTCAGGACCTGTTCGAGGCATTTGCAGACCCGAACATGGCTGCTGTGATGGCGCTGGGAGCCTCGGAGAAAGCCGGTAGTCTCAGAGCCCGCTTCGATTCACCACAGACGCCGGTCGGACCGGCGCAAAATGGCGCCGAGTTGAATTTCACCGAAGAGGAATTTCGACAGGCAATTCGTCAGGAACTGCTTCCCGTCCTCTACAACACAAATGGCGGCGTTTATCAGCGTCTCAACAGCGTCGCCGAAAACAGTGATTCCACTGTGCCCCTGTGCACCTTTGCAATCCCCGGCAGTGATGCAGTGACCATGTATGGTGCGGACTTCAGCATGATGGCGGCCTCCGTGCTGGGGGTCTATGGAATGCTGCTGGAGGGCCTGGCCTACTCCCTGGATCCCGGCGACTGGACCATGCCGGAAGATCCCACACAGGCCGATCTCAACAACGACAACAGGATAACTCCGGACGAATACATGCCGGCCACCAGCTTCGGCACGCTGGATCCGGTGTATGGCGCTGACTACATGCAGAGGGCCTACAACGCCTATGTCGGCGCCGTGGACGACGCCCTGTGGGCGACTGAAAACGTCCCGACAGATGACCCCACCGATATGATGAACATAATATTCGGAGAGCTGAATGACCCGGGCTCAATCAACATTGTCCAGGTAGAATGGCCGGAGACGTCGCTGGAAGGGTTCAATCTGATTCTGCGACATTTGGAAGCTATTCTGGCAGGACCCGTCGAGGTCACTCTCAAATACTACAATGAGAGCGAAACAGCGCAGTCAATGCCCTTTACAATTGATGTCCGACAGCTTTTCCTCAATCCGGTGCAGGATATCCGCGACCTCCTGCCAGCGTTTGAGTATATCATTCCGGCAGGATTGGCGCAGGATCCGTCACCGGCCTGGGAAATCATTCCGCTGGAGTGGAGCGACTTCCCCGATCTGACATTCAAGGGGCTACTGCCGGACCTGCCGAACGCAGTCGAAACAATTGAGGACTACGATTATCTCGAAATCGAACTACCTGGCGGCCACGAAGGCCTGAACCTGGGTGGCCCCATCTACCTGCCGGACTTCGACGCGACCGAGAACCTCACCCCCGAGGATTGGGAGGAGTTTGCGGCCGGGATGGAGGCGTTTATCGAAGACCTGTTGTTTCTGCTGATCGGCCTTGCGGCGTAGCGGCGACGCCGGTCACACAGGCTGCAGCACATTCATCCGCCCGTCTGTTTCCAGTGCAGACGGGCGGTTTGTACGACATATCGTGGCGATGATGCTGCGCGAGTTCCGGTGCCCGGCGATCGAGCTGGATCAGGCCCCAAAGTGGCTTGACTGTCGCCGGTGATTCGACTATACTCACAATTCCATGGAAGTGACCGGGGCGTGGCGCAGTTTGGCTAGCGCGTCGGCTTTGGGAGCCGAAGGTCGCCGGTTCAAGTCCGGCCGCCCCGACCACAATAGATACTGACAGTGCTTTGTGTTATAATACAGATGTGACGTTGAGCGGGCGTAGCTCAGCTGGCAGAGCATCAGCCTTCCAAGCTGAATGTCGCGAGTTCGAATCTCGTCGCCCGCTCCAGATTTGATCAATTTGCGCCCGTAGCTCAGCTGGATAGAGCAGCGGCCTTCTAAGCCGCAGGTCGCCCGTTCGAATCGGGCCGGGCGTGCCAGGACGTTTGCGTGGTGGACGTAGCTCAAAGGTAGAGCACTTGACTGTGGCTCAAGTGGTTGGGGGTTCGATTCCCCTCGTCCACCCCAATCGATCATTTGCATCGCACTCGCCGGCCGCTCGCTGCTGGTGAGTGCTTTGTGGCGCCCGTAGCTCAGCGGATGAGAGCAACGGACTTCGGATCCGTGGGTCGGGGGTTCGAATCCTCCCGGGCGCACCATGTGACATGCCAGAACCTGCTGCTGGTGGGCCGGTAGCTTAGCTGGCAGAGCAGGGGACTCTTAATCCCAAGGTCGAAGGTTCGAATCCTTCTCGGCCCACCACCTTCTTATTACCATGCAAACCGGCCTCCGGACCGGTGATGTATTGCCATGGCGTCATTTTCGGGCGCGTGATGGAACTGGCATACATGCATGACTTAGGATCATGTGGGGAAACCCGTGAGAGTTCGAATCTCTCCGCGCCCACCAGGCAATGAAGAGTGTCTCCCCTGCGACCGACAAAACAAAGGCGTCGTGGAGCAGAGATTGTGATGCTGGCGCCCCTCTTCGGGGTGTCTCCCGTCGTCCAATCTGATTGGGCGGCGCAATAGTATGTGGGCCGCCAATAAAAGCGACCGCCGTTTTGCCAGACAGGAGCGATTACATTGGAAGTGACCAAGAAGCAGCTTCCCGGCAGTGAACTCGAAGTCCAGGTCCAGCTCGAAGCCGGGGAGGTTGATGGCGCGTACGACAAAATCTACCAGGAAATATCCGACCAGGGGGGAATTCCGGGCTTCCGTCCCGGGCATGTGCCGCCCATCATCATCCGGCGAAGGGTTGGCGAGGAGGATCTCCAGGAGATGGCGTGGATGCGCCTGGTCGAAGAGCATTATCCCAAGATCATCGAAGAACACGAGGTTGAGCCGATTGATGACCCCACCTTTCCTGACCTCGAGGAACTTGGGCTGCAGGAGGGTGAGCCGCTGGAGTTTACCTTCAACATTGTTGTCCGGCCTGTGCCCGAGATGGAGCAGTATAAAGGAATCCGGGTCATCAAGCCCGGCGCTGAAGTCACCGACGAAGACGTTGACAACGCCATCGAACAGATGCGGCAGTCGGCAGCCGAAGAGATTAAGCCCGACCGCGATGCCGTGAGCGAAGGCGATATCGTCACCGCTGATTTGAAGGTGCAGCTTGAAGATGATGACGAGCCCCTTTCGCAGGCGGAGCAGGAGTTCGAAATCGGCAGCGGGCGCTATGATCCGCCAATTGATGAAAAGCTGATTGGACGCCTTGTCGGCCAGACCGTCGAGATCGAGCACGAATATCCAGAAGACTACGATGATGACGACCTGGCCGGCCAGAAGGCCACCATCACCGTAACGATCAAGGAGCTCCGCGAGCGACTGGTCCCCGACCTCGATGATGAGTTTGCGCAACAGGAGGGCTTTGAGGACCTCGAAGACCTCAAAGAAACCGTCCGCGAGCAGGTACAGAGAGATCTCCAGCGCAACGCGCGCGAGGAGGCAGAAAACAGCGCTCTGGCCAATATCCTCGCGGGAACCACGATAGATCTCCCGGACCGGCTGGTGGAACAGGCGGCTGCCAGTGAATTCGAGAACTTCCAGGCCGAGCTGCAGCGTGAAGGGCTGGACATGGAGAGTTTTACGGAAATTACCGGGGCCTCCGAAGCGGAGGTTCGTGAAAACGAGCGCACCCGCGCCAGGGCGGCGCTCAAGCTCAATTTCGTCCTTTCTGAAATCCAGAAACGCGAGGAGATTGAGGTCGAAGAGGAGGACCTCGACCAGGAAATCGAGCGTTTCGCAGACAGCACCGGAAGCGATGTTGACTTCGTCCGCCAGGCACTCGAGCTGCAGGACGGGCTGGAAGACCAACTCCGCGAGCGGGCGCTGCGCACGAAGATACTCGATTTCATCCTCGAAAACGCCGAAGTCGAAGAGATCCCCCGGGACGAATGGGAAGAGGCCAAAGAGGCCGAGCGCAAGCGCCTCGAAGAGAAGACGAAAGAACTCGAACCCGAAGAAGACGAAAGCGAAACCGAAGGCGGCGAAGAGATCGAAGAGGCCGAAACCGAAACGGAAGAAGCGCAAACCGAAGAAGCCGCAGCCCGCGAAACCGAAACGGAAGAAGCCGACGCTGAAGAAATCGAA
>JBKHJK010000239.1:0-4840 GCA_046538215.1 Armatimonadota bacterium | reverse complement strand
CCCGACGGCAGTTGCTCAAACTCCGCGGGCGGCTCCCAGGTTACCTGTGCATTTCCGAGCCCATCCACGCGAACCTTCTGTCGTTGCAGATACCTTGTGCGCCCCTCCAGGTCACCGCGCTCCTGCTCGCCGGGGATGATGCTGCAGTGCATCACGACCTCAGCGGCGGTCTGTCCATGGTTGATGACAGGAGCGGTGATATGCGGGAGGTCGTCGGTGGTGATATCGTCGGCGGTGATGTCATCCACTGCCAGGGAGGATGCGCGCGGGATGCCGGCCTGCACCCGGACAACGCGTTCGAGGTATTGTAGGGCACCCGGTGGCTGCCCTGAGCCACTGACAGCGGCGCGGATCGCGAGCAGGTAGCGGCCTGCGGGAATGTCAGCAGGATACCAGCGGAATTGCACCTGCCGCGTCTGGCCCGGCTCCAGTTGCACGATTTTGGCTTCCGGCGCCCACAACGACCCAACGTTCTGAGTGCGCGGGGCAATCCGCACGATGCGTGTTTCAGGAGCGCGATTGGTGACCGAGGCACCGATGGCGAAGTACGTCTCACCATGCTCGGTACTGTTGACCTGCGGAGCGGAGAGCCAGAAATCGGCGGCAGGTGCACCGGCCCTGCGTGAGCGGTCGGCCCGGAAGTCATACACCGCACCCGTGCCCATCACGCCCACCACCCGGCCGTTCTCCGCTTGGCAGCCATCAGGTGTTGTAAACGTGATGGAGCCATCCTCTCCCGTGAGCCCTGAAAGCGTGGCGTCATCCCAGCTCACGCTCACCCGTGCGTCGGCAAAAGGCTTTCCCGCACCGTCGGCGATTTGCACCCGGACGCTGTTGCCCGTGGCGGATATTTCCTCGACGTGGATGAAACGAATGTCGTATTCCTCTTTGAGGGCCCTGTCGAGTGTGACTGCCCGGTCCATGTGCCAGCCACTGTCAAAAAACCCCGCTTCACAGAGATACCCCGCCTCATAGCAGGTGACCGCCGGCTTGTTGTTGACATTCAGAACGTGCGGAAGCTGGGCCTGGTCGGTGTTGAATATCACGTAGTCCGCATACGCCCACGGAAGCTTCTCCATGTCGTATTCAAGCCCGGCAGGTTTTTCGCCGCCGGGTTTGGTGTACCACTGTCCGCGTGCCACCAGCAGATACTGCTGGTTGTCCGCCAGCGGATTGGGATAGCACACGAAGCAGCCGAAGTTGTCTCCGTGATAGGTCCGGGCAGCGGGGTCACCGGCAACCGTGACGTAATCTTCGCCGACGGTCACAGGAATATCGCCCTTGCGGTACGCTTTCGCCAGCAGCCGGCTGGTCTCTTTTGTGCCGAACAGCACAATGCCGCGGCCCTGTATGGCGGCATCTGAGATCACGTCCTCCGGATAGGCGCGGATCGTGTCTCCGTGAGTGGCGCCCTCGCGAATCATAAAATCATTCCAGCCGTGGGCGAAATCACGCGCCTCCCGCCGGTGCATCTCCGTCATCTCCCGTGATCCCGCGGTGCCGTAAACCACCATGAATGGACGCGTGAACACCTCTCCGAGGGGACCGGAGATATCAGCGGTCTTACGCAACGATCCGGTGTCATCGGGCACGGGCGCCCACCCGATCGTCTCGCCGTGATGGTCGTCGAGAGCTTCAACCGTGATGCTCCCGCCGTCACCTCCGTCGGGCGGCCCACTGTAGATGTTGAAACCATCGGCATAAACCTCCACGGTGTCATTGTCCGCGGCCGGCGTTCCAAGCAGGTGGAGCGTGAAGCGGCTGACATTCTCGGTGAGGATGCTGATGGTCGGGCCATCAACGTCGGCGATGAGTGAAGCCGGGAGACCGAACTGTTTGAAGCCCTCGATACGGCTGTAATACATGCGCCCGTGTTTGAGAAGATAGGTGCGGCAGTGGAAGTTTTCGGGATGTCGCAGGCGGTGGCGGCCCTTGAAGAACTGATATGCCGCTTTGAGATCATGGCCTCCCCCGTGCCCCTTTTCATAGTTGAGGGTGATGTCCGTGTCGTATTTACCGCGGCTGTCGTACGAAAGATTTGCCAGCGCCGCATGGAGTTGCAGGCCGTTGTCGGGCCAGACGGTGGTGTCACGTCCATCAACCACCGCCTTCACCGCCCCCCAGCGGGCGCGCTCGACCCAGTACAGAGGCGAGCATGAGGCCAGCAGCGGTCGGCGGAACTCCTCGATATCGTCGCGCGCATCCTCACGCGCATACCAGTGATGGTGCCACAGCCGGTAATCCGTCCAGCCGTCCACACCCACCGCCGCGGCGAAGATGTAGGGGTGTCTGACACCGTGTCGAAACGCCCCCGTTCCGCCCATGGAGGAGCCGGTGATATAGAGCCGGTCGGGATCGAGGCCGAAGCGCGCCGTGGCGTCCCGGACAACCTCCAGCGTCGCCACCTCGCCGATGCCCTCGTAAAACTGCGGCCCGCGGGCGTTGAGGTTAATCAAAACCCAGCCGTGAGTCCGCGCCCACTGCCGCTGCCACTCCGAAAAGCTCGTGCTCACGCGCCAGCCGTAGCCGTGAGTGTGAAATACCGCGGGATACCCCCCGGAACCCGCGGAAACACGGGGGACGTACACCCCATAGCCCTGCAGTGAGCCGTCAACATCCGAGCGATACCAGACCGTTTGCGGACTCCCGGCCACGACCCCGTGCGATATCGCATACGCAACCGTAATGGGTATCGCTGTGGTAATGGCAATGACAATCAATGCGGCAGGGAACCTGCGCATCCTTCAAAGGCTCCTCAGCGTTTGCAGGTCGCTCAGTCTGAAACGGACGATCTTTCAAGCATCGTGAATGACATTTTATCATACTCGTCAAAACAGTTGCAGAGCCAGTTGACTGCTGGACTGAGTATATGATATGCTTTACTTCCCGAGTGACGTAAAAACCCAGAGAATAATGACGCACGGGGCGGTGTTGTGTGCCCCGGGAGGTGGCTTTTTTGGCAGTCGTAACGATGAAAGAACTGCTGGAGGCCGGAGTACACTTCGGTCACCAGACCCGCCGGTGGAACCCGAAGATGCGAGGTTATATATACCATGAACGGAATGGTATATATATCATAGACCTACACCAGACCCTCCGTTTGATGGACGAGGCCTACGATTTCCTGCGGGATCTGGCCGCTGAAGGCGGTGAGGTGCTTTTCGTGTGCACCAAACGGCAGGGCGCCGAGTCGGTCGAGGAGGCGGCTGAGCGGTGCGGAATGCCCTATGTGAACAAGCGCTGGCTGGGTGGAATGCTGACGAACTTCAAGACGATCAAAAAACGCATTGACTACCTCGACGAGCTCGACAGGCAGGAGGAGGCCGGCGAGTGGGACCGGCTGCCGAAGAAAGAGGCTCTGCTTCTGAGCCGCGAGCGCGACAAGCTCGAGCACAACCTTGGCGGTATCCGCGAGATGGACGGTCCGCCCGACGCGCTGTTCATCGTGGATCTCAACCGCGAGCAGATCGCTGCCGCCGAAGCTCAGAACCTCGGTATTCCCATCGTCGCGATGGTTGATACCAACGTTGATCCGACGGGTATAGACTTTGTCATCCCCTCCAACGATGACGCTATCCGGGCCATTCGGCTCCTGACCAACAAGGTTGCTGACGCAATCGTCGAAGGGCAGGAGATGTACCAGCAGGCGCTGACGGAAAAGGCGGCTGCGGCGGATCAGAAGGCAGCGTCACAGAAGCAAAGACAAAGAGCCGCCGAAACCGGAGCGGCCCCGGAGCCTTCCGCCGAGCCTGAGCTGGCTCCTGAGGACGCCTTCATCGAAGTTTTCGATGAGGATCTGGAGACAGAAGAGGCAGCCGTGGCCGACGAAGACGCTGAGTGACGGCGACCGCGCGGAGCAATCCACAGAAGGATAACACATGCAAGCGGAGAGCGGACTCCGCGCTATTTGTGTGTGTGATACCATAGAAGACGTAGTGCTCATATCAGACCCTCACGGAGGCAATTCATGGACATTTCAGCCGAAGACGTCAAAGATCTGCGAGAAAAAACCGGGGCAGGCGTCATGGACTGCAAGGCCGCGCTGATGGAATGTGACGGTGACTTCGAGGCCGCCATAGACTACCTGCGGCAGAAGGGTATCGAGGTGGCACAAAAGCGCGACAGCAAGACGGCTGCCGAAGGCATTATTGAAGCCTATATACATGGTGGCGGGAAAATCGGCGTGATCGTTGAGATCAACTGTGAAACCGACTTCGCCGCACGGAGTGAAGACTTCGAAGAATTCGCCCGCGATATCGCCATGCAGATTGCCGCCATGTCCCCCCGCTGGGTATCGGCTGAAGATGTGCCCGAGAACGCCAAGGACCGGGAACGCGAAGTCCTCACCCGGCAGGCCAAAGAAGAGGGCAAACCCGACCACATCGTCGAGAAGATGGTCGAAGGAAGAATGCGAAAGTTCTACGAGAATAACTGCCTTTTGAATCAGCCATATATCCGGGACGACAGCATCACTGTTGAGGAATATCTGAATGAGGTCATGGGTAAGCTGGGCGAGCGCATGGTCATCCGCCGCTTCACCCGCTACCAGGTGGGAGAGGAAACCGAGTGAGCGATGACGCATCCGGCAAGCCGCGCTGGAACCGGGTTGTGCTGAAGCTCAGTGGTGAGCTTCTTGGTGGCCCCGGGGGTACCGTTGACTGGGAAAACGTTCGCCGCATCGGTCGCGAAATCGCCGACATCTACGAAGCCGGCATCGAGCTGGCAATCGTGGTGGGTGGTGGCAATATCTGGCGCGGCTGGCAGGCCGCCCAGCACGGCATGGACAGAGCCACCGCTGATTACGCCGGAATGGTGGCCACCGTCATCAACTCCCTGTGCC
>JBKHJK010000238.1:0-4879 GCA_046538215.1 Armatimonadota bacterium | reverse complement strand
GCCCGAAACGATGCTGGGGGATACCGCCGTCGCCGTCAACCCCGATGATGAGCGCTACAGCGATATGATCGGCACCACGGTGATATTGCCGCTGATGGAGCGGGAGATCCCGGTTATCGCTGATGACTATATTGATACGGAGTTCGGCACGGGCGCGCTGAAGGTGACGCCGGCCCATGACCCCAACGATTTGGCCATCGCCCAGCGCCACGACCTCGAATCGGTGCTGGCGATCAACCGTGACGGAGAAATGACGGAGGCGTGCGGAGAATTTGCGGGCATGGATCGGTACGAGGCCCGGGAGGCGGTCGTGCAGGCCCTCGACGAACAGGGACTGCTCGAAGAGGTTGACGATTACAGCCATTCAGTGGGGCACTGCAGCCGCTGTGGCACCGTGGTGGAGCCGCTGGTGTCAATGCAGTGGTTTGTGGAAATGGAGCCGCTGGCCGAGCTGGGCCTGCAGGCTGTGGACGATGGCGAAGTCAGCTTCGTGCCCGAGCGGTGGGAAAAGGTCTATCGGGACTGGCTCGAAAACATCCGCGACTGGTGCATCTCCCGGCAGCTGTGGTGGGGCCATCCGATTCCCGTCTGGTACTGCGACGACTGCGGTGAGATGACATGTGAGAGACAGGACCCCACCGAATGCGCTCACTGCGGCAGCAGCAATATCGAGCAGGAAACGGATGTACTGGACACCTGGTTCTCCTCGGCGCTGTGGCCGTTTGCAACCCTGGGATGGCCCGAAAAGACGGAGGATCTGGACTACTTTCACCCCACATCTGTCCTCGTGACCGGCTACGACATCATCTATTTCTGGGTCGCCCGCATGGTGATGATGAGCAAGCACATGATGGGCGAACACCCCTTTGACACCGTATTCATCCACGGGCTCGTGCGTGACGAAACGGGCACGAAGATGTCCAAGAGCCTCGGGAACGTGGTGGACCCACTGGAGCTCATTGACAAATACGGGGCCGATGCACTGCGGTTCGCGCTTTTGCAGATGATCACCCACGGGCAGGACCTGACATACTCCGAAGACCGCATCGTGGGTGCGCGGAACTTCTGCAACAAGCTGTGGAATGCCGCCCGGTTTGTCATGATGAACCTTGACGGGAACCTGGAGCCGGTGGATCTTTCACAGGCGGATTTGACCCTGCCGGACCGCTGGATCCTGTCCCGTAATACGGCCTGTCTGCAGACCCTGACGAGACAGCTCGACCGCTTCAACCTCGCCCAGGCCGCCGATGTCCTGTATGAGCACGTCTGGAGCGAGTTCTGTGACTGGTATCTCGAGCTGGCCAAGCCAGACCTGTACGCGGAGGGCAACGAAGCGCGCACCCGGGTGGTGCAGACCATCCTGCAGCATCTTCTGAGCAACATCCTGCGGGCCCTGCATCCCTTCACACCCTTTGTGACCGAGGAAATCTGGCAGTCCTTCGTGCCACAGACCGGAAGCATCAGCGTCCAGCCGTATCCGCAGCCCGATGAGACGCTCCGGGACGAAGAGATTGAGCGGCAAATGTGGATCTGTCAGAGCGTTGTGGTGACGGTGCGCAACCTCCGGGCGACATTGAAGCTCCCGCCGCAGCAGAAGATGACCGTGACCCTGCAGGCCGAAGACGATGTGGCAGAAATGCTGGCCCGCCAGGAGCAGGGCATCAGCACACTGGCTTCGCTGGAGGCTTTGCATGTGCAGACGATGGATGAGCAGCCGCCTGAAGGAGCGCTGGGGGATGTGGCCGAGGGTGTGAAAGTCTTTTTGCATATCGAGGGCGCTGTGGATCCCGAAGAGGAGCTAAAGCGCCTGCAGAAGGAGATGCAGGAGCTGCAGGCGGAGAAGAAGCAGAGCGAGGGCAAGCTGTCAAACGAAGGCTTTGTCAACAATGCACCGGACGATGTCGTCGAAAAGGAAAAACGCCGGCTGGAAGAGACGGATGCGAACATTGCCCGTCTTGACGAGCAGATCGAGGCGATGCGCAGCCTCGCCGAATGATGCACAGGGCCTTCAAAGTCGCAAGCACAGCCGCTGTCACGGATCGCATGGTCCGTGACAGTGCGGATTCGGCCATTGATTGTATGGAGACCGTGAGACGGACGTCGGCCGGACCGTGGGGGCAGGCGGTACACCATGAAAAGCCGCACCCACCTGACGGACTGGGGACTTATCGCTGCACTCACGGCCTTCGGGATCGCCATGGGGCATCTCGAGGGCGTCGTGGTTGTATATATACGCGAGATTATCGCCATCGTCCCGACGCCCGAGCAGCTTGGCCCGGAGGTGCTGGCGGAGGTCCCTGGATGGCTGATTGCGACGGAACAGACGCGCGAGGCGGCCACGATTGTCATGCTGGTAACACTGGCGCTCGTCGCCGGGCGCTCGCCGCGCCAGAGCCTGGGAGTATTTTTGTACACCTTCGGCGTTTGGGATATTATATATTACGTGGCGCTCAGAGTTATGATAGACTGGCCGTCGTCATTGGCTACGACGGATTGTCTATTCCTCATACCGTCACCGTGGTATGCGCCAGTCTGGGTGCCGATGGCAGTATCGTGTGTATTGATTATCGTCGGGGCAAAGCTGATGCAGGTGCCCCTGAGGCAGGTTGAAAAATGAAGGACAAGAAGATGTATATGGGTCTTGACGTGGGCGGGAGCAAGGTCTCGGCGGCTCTCGTTGATCTGAAGGGACAGATGTATTACCTCCGCCGGCATACGACACCCGCGACCGGCCAGGAGACCATGGATTTGCTCCTCGAGATGGGCCAGGAGCTGCAGGAACGGGCAAGTGAGAACGGCGCCGCCATCCCCGGCGTCGGGATAGGCTTCGGGGGGCCGGTGGACTATCCGAACCAGAGACTGCGCCGTTCCTTTCACAAAGAAGGATGGGACGTAAACCAGCCGCTCGCACAGCAGCTCGGAGCCGCATTCGGCCTGCCCGTGCGCATGGACAATGACGCCAACACCGCCGGCCTCGGAGAAGCCCTGTTCGGAGCGGGTAAGGGCAAGCGTAAGATCCTGTACATCAATGTCGGGACGGGTATCGGCGGGGCGCTCATCCGGCAGCAGGAGATCGTCCACGGCTCCCACAGCAACGCAGGCGAAATCGGACACTGTGTCGTCCAGAGGGACGGCAAGAAGTGTGCCTGCGGGCACAACGGCTGCCTGGAAGCCTACGCGTCCGGGACGGTGATGGGAGAAAAGGCCCGCGAAATGCTCAAAAATGATCCTGACATTGACACCGTGCTGGCTGAAAAAGATATTGCAGAAATCACCGGTGAGGCCGTCGGTGACGCGGCGGTCGAGGGAGACGAGTTCGCCAAATCAATCGTGACCGAAGCTGCAGAATGGCTCGGTCTTGGTGCCGCCAATGCCTGCAACCTGTGGGATCCGGACGCTGTCATCATCGGTGGCGGTGTGTCCCGGGCTGGAGAAACCCTCATGGCGCCCTTCCGGAAAGCCTTCCGCGCTCACGCCACCCGGCCTGTCGCTGAAGAGATCGAGCTGCTGCTGGCCCGGCTGGGCTACGATGCAGGTGTGGTTGGTGGGGCCGCGCTGGCACTCACGACGCTGTAACACCCGACAGCATACTCTCAGAAAGGGACCAAGAATATGTATAAAGACCTCTCGGACGTTACGGGATTTACCTTCAAATTCGAGCCCGAGACCATGCAATCGGCATTTGGTTCAGAAGTACGCGCCCCACAGTACGATGTCCGCACCGAGGCGGAGATCCGCAGGGTCATGCTGGATGACGATGCCGATATTCCGCCGGTGGTTTACTGGATGATGCGCGACACTGGCCTCGCCGAAGGGCCATACCGCAAAGATACTCACGATCTGCGGTTTGACATCAGCAACTTTATCCCCACCATGTTCGGACGGGAATATCTCAAAACCTCCGGGCACTACCACGTCAAAACCCCTGATGGGCAGTACGCATATCCCGAAGTGTACGGCGTGCTTTCCGGGAGGGCAACATATCTGCTTCAGAAAGTCGCCAATCCCGCGGCGCCGATGGAGGAGATCGTGGTCGAAGACTGCATTGTTGTCGAAGGCGTTGCAGGCGACAAGATCATCATGCCTCCGGATTACGGGCATGTGACGATTAACCGCCTGCCAGTGCCTCTGGTGATGGCAAACTGGGTGTCCGACCGGTTCAGTTCCCAGTACGGCGCAGTCGAGGAGGCCCGCGGCTTCGCCTACTACCTGATTGATGCCGACGGCGGACCCAAATGGGTGAAAAACCCCAATTACAAAAAGGTTCCGCCGCTGCGCGTGGCAGAAGTCCGCGAGGTCCGTGAACTCGGCCTGACGGCTGATGTCCCCCTGTTTACGGCCGGCCAGCAGGAGCCCGAAATGATGGATTGGCTGAACAATCCCGGCGATTACATGGATGCTGTGTGGAGCGGACTGGAGATCGTCGGAGAGATGGATGTGTACGAACTTGATGGCTGACGATGCATAGCGCGGTTTAGGAGGCAACGCTGAATGGAAGATGAACGCCCTGAACTGGCCTTATCTTTTGACGATGTTGTGCTGGCGCCGGCGCGGAGTGAGGTGCTGCCGGATGAGGTGGATGTTTCAACCCGGTTGACGAACGAGATTATGCTGCATGCTCCCCTCATTTCCGCCGCCATGGATATGGTCACCGAAGGCAGATTGGCCATCGCGATCGCTCGAGAGGGTGGTATCGGCGTCATTCACAAGAATCTGTCCATCGAAGAACAGGCCACGGAAGTGGACAAGGTCAAGCGCTCGGAAAGTGGCATGATCATTGATCCTGTCACACTTTCGCCGGATCGCAATGTCGGTGATGCGCTCCGTATCATGGCCAAATATCACATCTCCGGCCTGCCCATTACCGAAGGTGACAAAC
>JBKHJK010000237.1:0-4900 GCA_046538215.1 Armatimonadota bacterium | reverse complement strand
CCTCCACCTCGGCGCGAATTTGCTCCTTCGTGCCGAAGGTTAGAGTGCGGCAGTCGGCCTTGCTGCTGATAATGGCGATCCGGTCGCCGTATTCCTTGCAAACATACTCAAAATCGGTCATCGGTTCGAAAATCAGCGCCGTGACGCCAAGGTCTATGAAATCCGGTACAAATTCAGTAAAATCCCCGTCAGAGCAAAACAGAATCTTCTTTCCGGCTTCCTTCAATGGCGCCCAAAGCCGGTCGTACTTGGGAAACAGGTATTTCCGGTACCAGTCGGGATGAAAAATGGCGCCCTCCGTCCACACCATGTCGTCGTGGCAGAGGAAATACGGGGCGTCGGTCTGTGCGGCGGCCGTATAGATCTGTAAATTCAGCCGCGTGAAGCTCTCCAGCACGCGATCGAAGCCCTCCGGATCCACGCCCACTGCCGTCAGAAACATGTCCCAGCCAAATGCGTCAATGCAGGCGGAGATCATGGTGTGGTAAAAGCCGATCGGCTTCAGATATGCGTCGGTGGCCCAGTTTCGCTCATGGGTGTCCTGGTAAAACTGGACCAGCTCGTCGAAATCATCATACAGGCCGTACTCCTCCACGGCATCAAATTCCAGCACCTCTTCGGGGCTCTGGAAGGGGAGGCTGACGGTCTCGCGCTTGTCCACACCGCCCTCAAGGAACTCCGCATGCCCCATGTCGGAGACCCGCCCGCGTTTTGACCGGTGCACGGGCTCGCCCGAAGTCCCCCACTGAAACTCGAAGTCGAGCTCGCGGGCGAACCGGTCTGTTGCCTCGGCTCGCTCCTCGGGGTTGGCCGGATCGAGGCCGGTGTAATGTCGGATGAGCTCCCAGTTGCTGCAGTACTCCGTCTGCGGGACGATGTCTATATCTTCGAGGTTGAGCGCTGCAATGGCTCGTTCTTTGCCGGTCATAAATGTACCCTGCTCCTCATGCAGAATTGAACCGTCAGAACACGATTCACTGTTTGCGGCATTATTCCCTCCCCGCCAGTTTACGCCGGATTGAACGATAAGACTGTCTTCTGCTGTAAATGGTGCATTGTGCGATGCAGTGGCTCATATAAATCAGTGCAGCCATTGCGTGTTCCGGTCCCAGCCTCAGAAAGCCGGACTCGGGCTGGAAGCTGGGAGATGAACTTCAATCTCCCACCCTCGGCCTGCAAAACAATGCAGCCCAAGGGCCGAGCCACGGGGAGGTTTGATTGTTGTGTATCAAACTTCAAAGGCCAAGCCACAGGGATTTTGGTGGTGTCGAATAATTCTGATCTTAACGGGCCAGCCGCAGCTCGGCCCTGGATTTGGGTTGTGATGTACCTGTTTAGTGTGACGAAGCATCGTTTGGGCGCAAATTGTCCGTGCACATCTCCGTAGCTTCGTCTTTTCAGTTGTGTACACGACAACGACACAATACGTGTCCGTGGCTCGGCCTGAGACCTGCGTCGTGGGCAGGGCTCAGGTGAGAATTGGGTCGTCGCCGTCTTTAATTCTCAGCTTCCAGCCCGAGTCTGTCCATCTTCTCCAGTCCGAAATCTTCACAGCCTGGTGCCATGAGTGTTATTCAAGCCAGAGCATCACAAAGGTGTGGGGGGCAAGGTCGAAGGCGATATGACCGTCCTGCAATGCGATCTGCCGCTTTGGGAATACCTCCTGCACCTGCGCATCAGCATCCAGACCGAGCTCAGAAAGTGACACCGCCACATCCACCTTTGTGGCATCGGCGTTGGTGTTTCCGGCACAGATGAGTGTTGCCTCATCGGTGCTGAAGCGGCTGACATACACCCCCTCCGGCCCTGTCACCGACATGCCTGCGTCCTGTTCCCAGTACGGATGAAACTCCGCCTCGCGCCCGAGGCGCTGCTGCAAGGTGTAGATGCCCACACAGAGATCTTCGGGGACGTGGCGCGGATAGAAGGGGATCGCGTGTGGCAGGCACCATGACAGCAGGTCCACCGCGTCGGCGTAGGTGTCCTCCTCGGTTTCGGCATGCGGAATGGACAGGAACACCACGGGGATCCCGTACTGGGTGGCTACGAACTCGGGCTTGATTTCCGTGGCGCTGAGAATCTCTGTATATGGCACGTAGCCGCGCTTCTGGCCCTTGTACTGCTCGGCGTCGAAGTGGTGGGTGATGAAGGTCTGGCCGGGGAGCCAGAAGACGTCGGAGCCGTGCTCGAAGATGACGTAATCCGGCCCGACCTCTTTGTACAGCATGGTCGCCAGGCGCCTGTGGAAGTCGCGAGTCGCCAGGATGCTGTACTGCTCGTGCCTCCAGCCCCTGTCATCCTCCCACCCGCAGCCGTGCAGCTCATTGCGGCAGTCGGCCGGGCCGCCGCCGTCGAAATAGACGCCGTCGGTGTTGTGATCCCGCACGGTCTGCCGAATACCCCAAAGCATATAATCGGTGAAGCCGGAGCGCTGGCACAGCCGTGTGTAGGTCTTTTCCGGCCATTCGTAGAACTCCAGCCGAGGCTCCCGCCGCCACTCCTCGCCGTAAAACTCAAATGCCGGCGAATCGTTGGGCAGACAGCCGGGCGCGTAATACGGGATAGCTCGAATCCCCAGCTTGTGCGCCTCCTCCACCAGCTCGCCGAGTACCGGCCTCGGATTCATCGGGGAGTTAAGGGTGTCCATGAATGCCTGGTTCCAGATCGTTCCGATGTCGCACCGAAGGTCGTATTTCGACCAGTCGTGGGTCCACCTGGAGGGCGGGAGGACATCATAGTTCAGCGCCCACCAACCCGGCTCAATTTCCCGCACCGGCGTTGCGTAAAAGCCGAGCTGAAGCTCATAGCGGCCACCGGTTTGCACGGCGTCCTGCACGATATTCAGGCGCATCGTGGTACTGTCCGGACCGGGAATAATCTCAACCGCGCCTTCATCATCCAGCGGCGTCCAGCCCTTTTCGGATTCTGAGAAATACAGCAGCCCGCGCTCGTGTGAGCCCATCCACATAAAGGGCAACCATGAAAACCGCTCTGTGTCATCACCGAGAATCCGGTTAATGCCCGCGCGACGGCCCTTCCCGACACCGTGGAGCATCTGCGCCTCATCGGCGGGCATGGGGATGTCGATGCTCAGGGCGTCGATGGTGGCGGCGTCTTCGGTGTCGATGGCCAGGTTCACCAGCATCATCCCGTCGTATTCCACCAGCCACTCGGCGGTGGCGCTGATATTTTCGCCGTCGGCGGTAATGGTGAAGCGGCCCCGGTCTTCGGCCTGCTCGTGCCATTCAATGCGGCCCTCCCCAAGTGCCGCCGATTCTCCATTCAGCCGCAGATTCAGCCGCATCGGCTCGGCAAGAAGTTCGCGGCCCGCGGAGGTCATGGTGGACGGCAGCAGGCCCTCAAAACGGACATCGCGGCCCCACACTGAAAAGCCGTCCTCCGCGTACTCCATCGGCGTCCATGGAGGCAGGACGATGCGCTCTGTGCCGATGTCGTTGCCCAGCCACTCCGGGCGTTCGGGGCGCATAAATGTCGTTGACCGCTCCTGAATTGTCTTACCGCCCTCTACGATGCGGGCAGTAACCGTGTACCGTCCGGAAGCCCATTCGGCGTAATCCAGCACCGTTGAAATCTCCGGCCTGCTCAGGTCATCCACGGTCGCCGCACCAACCTGCTCATCAGCGGCGGTCACGTTCACCTCGGCGGCGAGTTTCGAGCGGTCCTCCACCCGCAGACCGCCGGTGAAGAGCGTGACCCGCAGGTCCTCACGCGAGGGAAGCGCCGTGAGCTTCACGCTGAGCGGGGGCATGAGTGTGACGGGATAGGTGACCTGCTGGCCCACGTTTTCGCCAACTGCTGCGCTGAGGTTGATAACCCTCAGGTCGGTGTCGAAAAACTCGGTATCAAGCTGAAAATCGGCGGAGCCATGTCCCGGCACCTCGACGGTGAGTTCCTCCTGCACCATCTTTCCTTCGACGAAGGCGCCCCAGTTTTCCGCACTATCGGCCAGGGTGGTACCGGGCCTGGTAAGCAGCGCCCGGATCCGCATGGTGCCATCCTCAGGTGCGGGATTGATGGCTCGGCCGGTGATATTCAGGCTGCCGAAATCAGGCTCTCCGAGTGACGAAAGCTGCACTGCCGGGCCGCCACCCAACTCCAGCCAACCAAACCGTTCGGGATGGATGTATCCGGTGCCCACATCGGCCCAGGACTGTATCTTTTTGCCCCCGGCCGCCCGGTCGCGGCAGAAGTTAAAGCGCCATCTGGCGGGCTCGGAGGGCCGGGTGGTGCCGAGCTCGGCAAAGGGAATGGAAAGCTCCCCTGTCCAGACGCCGTCCGCGACGGTATTCTCAAACTCCCAGTCGCCATTCCAGGAATTCACACGTCCGTGGAGGTCGAAGATAGAGCCGGCGTGGTTGCCGATGAACTGGTAGTAATCCTGCGGGTTGTCCGGATCCGGGGTGAGGAAGATTTCGACGGCGTCATCATGCCAGATTCGCCCCTCGTCACGCAGCCCGCCCTGTCCCGCGAGTGCTTCGCCCGGCGGATTCTCCGATTCGAATCCGACGTACAGGCGTTCCTCGTCGTAGGTGACAAAAAAGCGCGTGCGATATTCGCTGATACGGCGGGCGTACAGGTCAATCAGCCCCACAGAGCCGCCGGTCACAGACCACGCCGGGTCATCGAGTTTCCCGTCAATCACCGGCGCCGTGGCAGCCGGCAGGGCCCGCAGCTTCGGCAGTGGAAGGTCAGTGGGCTGCGATTTCACGGTCTCATAAAGCTGCGCAACTTCCGCCTCCGTCAGCGGCCGCTTATAAATGGTGAACTCATCAATGAGTGAGGTCGGGATGTCGCGTCCGCTGGCCGGGCGGTGGGGACCGACGGAGAAGTCAGGTGCCGTGAGGTCAAGCTCTCCGAAATCATCCACGCGCTCCAGCAG
>JBKHJK010000001.1:0-21616 GCA_046538215.1 Armatimonadota bacterium | reverse complement strand
GGTCGGGGGCCTGTACGCCGTCTCCTACCGGGCAACCTACCAGGCTTCGGCGCTCGTCCTCATACGCCGGGAGCCGCTTCAGCGTATCCGATTTTTTCAGGGCCAGGAAATCGAGCCTCCCGAAACACTGGCCCAGTACACGCTTGACACCCAGTGTCAGATCGCAACGAGCCACAATGCCGCCAAACGCACCGCTCTCCGGCTGCAGGGCCGGACGTCGGGGCAGCGAATTGTTGCCGACGCTATAGAGATAAAGCAATCCGTTTCGGCCACACCCCGGGAGCCGGACCGCATCCTCATACAGGCCACCAATGAAGAACGCGGAAAAGCTATTGCCTTTGCCAATGAAACGGCGGAGACTTTCACCACCATCATCTCGGAATTACGCACTGCTGAGGTCCGCCAGGCGAGGGAATTTCTCGAAAAACAAAGCCAGCAGGTGTCTGACGAGCTAGACAGTGTGGTGCGCAAACTGGCCACCTATCAGCAGCAGGCGGGTATCGTTGTCCCCGAGATTGAGGCCGAAGCCACCATGGAAGACCTCCGCAATTACACCCATGCGCTGGACGAGGCCATTTCCGAGCTTCAACAGCTCATGACACAGAAGCAGGAGCTGGAGCGGCAACTGCGTGAGGCGCGGCAACAGCCTATCATCAAAACAGACACAGAAAGACCGAATCCCGAGCGCGAGATGCTTGAAGGCCAGCTTCGACAGGAGCAACTGCAGCTCGCCACGCTGCTGGCGAAATACAAGCGCGACCATCCCGCTGTTGCCCAGGTCGAGCGCCGCATTCAATCGCTGCAGGCCCGTATCAACCGCCTGCCGGAATTTGAGGAGGCCACCAACGTTGAAGTCAATCCGCGGGTGCGCCACCTTGAAGACCAGCTTCACACTCTTGATGTGCAAATTGCGCGAACTCAGCAGCGGGTTACGAGGCTGGAGGAAATTACGGGCCGTGTCGCCGGCAACGCAAACGACCTGCCCCTCGAACTGGCGGATATTGACCGCCTCAAAAACCGTATCAACCTGCTGCGCACGACTTATCAAAACTTCATGACGCAGTTGGAGCAGACCAGGCTGCGTGATGCGATCGAGCCCGGTGGTGCCACGGTGATTGACCAGGCTCTCGACGCCCGGGAGATCAAACCCAAGCCGGGCCGGGTGCTCATCTTTGCCTTCGCGCTGGGGCTTTTTGCAGCATTTATGCTCGCACTGCTGCTCGAAGCACTGGACGATACCTTCCACAGTCCCGAGGACATCAAGCATTACACCGACGTTCCGTTCCTCGGCATGATCCCGCTGCTGGAGGACGCGGGCGATGAACTCATCACCATCAGCGCACCAAAAAGTCCGCCCGCTGAAGCCTACCGTGTGCTCCGGTCGCATATTCACTTCGCGCAGGTGGAGAGCCCCGCCCGCACCTTTATCGTCACCAGCGCGGGCGCAGGTGAGGGCAAGAGTTCGACGGTGGCGAACCTGGCCGTCGTGTTTGCACAGGCAGGCCAGAGTGTTCTGCTGGTCGATTCTGATCTCCGACGTCCCGTGCAGCACAGGTTATTCGACGTGAGTGCCGATCGCGGCCTCACGACCGCCCTGGTGGGGGAAGCACCACTCGAAGAACTGGTGCGTGAGACCGAGGTGCCGGGGCTTTCGATTCTGCCGAGTGGGCCGTTACCCCCGAATCCGGCGGATCTGCTGAACTCCGCCCAGATGGACGAAATCCTGCGCCAGGGCACGACGCAGTACGATATCGTGCTGCTGGATTCGCCCCCGGCCGTCGTTCTGACTGACGCCGTTCTTCTGGCCTCCAAGGTGGACCAGGCGCTGCTGGTGGCCGAATGCGATCATGTGAGCCGCTCCGCGTTCCAGGAGATGGTGCGGCTCATCAGGAATGCCCGTGGCAACATCATCGGCGTCGTCCTCAACAAGCTTAAGCTCAGCACGACGGACTACTATTATTACTATTACTACTATGATTATTACAGCCAGGAGGCGCCCGGTCCGGACCTCGCCGCCGAGGACACACAGGTGCAGCGGGAATCCGAACCCATGCAGCCTCCACCATCCGATGATGTCACACCGGAGGAAGAAAACATCGAAGAGGAAACCGAGCAGGCCCCTGACGCCCCAATGGAGAAAGAACAACCACAGATCAGCGACTCCGACGTGGAGGCCGACGCGGACCGCACCGAAAGTGATGGCCCCGACGAAGCAAACGGTTTGCTCGACGATCTGCTCGGTCTCAATGGCGACGATGAGTAACCTGTAAAAGGATTGTCCCATTGGAGGACGATCCAGCATTGGGGGATTTGACATGACACGTCACAGGGTGTCTGCTTTTCGTTTGTCGTGCATCTGTGCTGCAATAGTGGCTGTCACGTTCGCTCTGGCCGACCGTCCCGTCCAGTATCGCTACATGGGAACTCCGGACGCCCCGCAATACAGCTTTCCGATCCAGCTCGACACGCTCAACAACGCGACGCAGATATCGCACCTGACCTCCGAACAGAAGGCGATGCTGCAGCAGCAGGGATTCGTCGTCATCCCCGATGACGCCGAGCAAATGTTTTGCATGTACGAGGATTATCCCGACTGGGAACTCGGCTACGATAAACCCACCCCGAATTTCATCACCGTTGACTCCATCCTGCAGGCGTACCACCTCTTTTTTGATTACAGCCTCCGCTCCGTGGAACGGGAGCATCTCGTTGACGCCTGTATCGAGTTGACGAAGATCTGCGCGTTTCACAATGACAAGTTTTCGGCACGGTGCAGCGGAAAGCTCCACGAGGCGGCGCGGGATAATGTCGTGTTCTTCTCCATCGCGTGGAGTCTTGCGACCGGGGAGGAGCAGGTCCAGTTTCTGCAGGGCAATGAGCGGCAGCTTTTCAATGCAGAGATGGCCCTGATCGGTGCAATGGGCGGGCGCGATAAATCTCCGCTCATGGGCACCACGGTGCATTATGACCAGTTCCGGCCCCGCGGGCATTACACGCGCCACGAGGAGCTGAAGGACTATTTCCGGGCCATGATGTGGCTGGGAAGGGTGGGTTTTGAGCTTGACGAAGACCCCCCTGAAATAACACAGACCGTCGTCCGGCGTCACCAGCGGCAGGCGCTTTTGATCACCAGGATTCTGCTCGGTGACGACAAAGCACGCAGGCTGTGGGCGACGATATACGAGCCGACCGACTTCTTCGTCGGCGGCAGTGACGACCTGGGCTTCCGGGACTATCAGTCCATCGCACAGGAGGTCTTCGGAAACGGGCTGCAGTTGAGCGCGCTGGCGGACGAGCGAAAGCTTGACACCTTCATCGAACGGGGCCGGGCGGAGTTTAAGCAGGCCGGGATTCGCCCCTTCTTCATCGCGGCCGGTGAAAAAGATCCGAAGCTGCAGGGCCGGCAGTTCCGCGTCATGGGCCAGCGCTTCATTCCTGACTCCTATATGCTGCAAAACCTCGTGTCTCCGAAGGTGCTGCCCGTGCCCGGAACCCTTGATGCCCGCGATGTGCCAATGGGCCTTGATGTCATGTCGGTCCTCGGATCCGAGCGGGCCTACAGGCACCTGATTGACCTGTACGACCAGGGACGCTTCCCAAAATACACAGAGCAGATGAGCAAACTGCGCAACGAGTTTGCAGCGTATCCGGAGAGCAAATGGTGGTCCAACCTCTACTGGGGCTGGATATACAGTCTCGAAGCGCTACTGGAAGAGTGGGGGCCGGGCTATCCCGCCTTCATGCACCAGTCGGCGTGGCTGGATAAGGAGCTGAACACATCTCTGGCAAGCTGGGCACAACTGCGGCATGACACAATCCTGTACGCCAAACCATCCGGAGCCGAAATGGGTGGGGCGCCACCAGACTATGTCCGGGGTTACGTCGAGCCGGTGCCCGAGGCGTGGGGGCGGCTGGCGTATCTGGCGAAGCTGGCCAGAGACGGACTGCAGACCCGCGGGCTTTTGAGCCAGGAGATGGCCGAAGCCTACGCCGGGTTCGGGGGGATGCTGCAATTTCTGAAATCGTGTTCCGAAAAACAACTTGCCGGCACTGCACTCACCGAAGACGAATACGACCGCATCCAGTATTTCGGCGGCGAGCTTGAGCGGCTACAGCTTTCGGTCGTGCAGTCGCAGTATGAGGATCTGCGCGTTGACAACTGGTTCAGCATCGAGAATGAAGTCGAGCGGAATATCGCCACCGTCGCCGATGTGCACACCTCATTTGACACCTGCCTCGAAGAGGCGGTGGGGTATGCGTACAGAATTTACGTGATTGTTCCGGATCCCTACGGCGGGCTTACGGCGACCAAGGGCGGCGTGTTTTCGTACTACGAGTTCCTGTGGCCTGTCAGCGATCGGCTCACTGACGAGAAATGGCTTGAGATGCTGCAGAATGATCAGCAGCCGGAGCGGCCGGAATGGACCGAGAGCTTCATACAGCCGTAGCGGCAGGATTGAGGGTGTGGATGTCGAATAGACAATAATGAAGGTCAGGTCGGTGGGCCTGCCACGTTGTCATGCCGGCGAGCGTACAGATTCGAGGCGCACATGGAGGAGTATCGGATGATGCGCAAGTGTGAGTGTGGTTTCACGTTGATCGAGCTGTTGGTGGTCATCACAATTATCGCGATCCTGGCCGCAATCCTCTTCCCGGTCTTCGCCCGGACGAAGGAGCGGGCGCGCATCGCTCAGTGCAGCTCCCGGCTCAAGCAGATCGGGACGGCCATGGAGCTGTATCGCGCCGATTTTGACGGCCGGATGCCATTCATGCATTTCAAGACCAACGACGATGTCTATTACCGCTGGATGGACGTAACCTTCGACTACCACGGCAATAAGGACATCTACTGGTGCCCGTCCAATCCTGTGGAGATGTACGACACAGATGCGTTTCCTGTCTATAAGACGGCGGGTATCATCCCCGATACCTCCTATTTGTATAATCAGCCGCAGCTTGAGGGGATCCGTGAAAATGACGTCCGTGACACCGCCGGAACCATCATGGTGATGGACGGCTGGTGGTTTGGCACCCAGGACCGGGCTATCGAGAACTCCGCCGACGCCCGGAACTACAACCGCGCGATGTTCGATATCAGCCAGGCCACGCCCCTGATGATGAGCCAGTGGATCAACGACGAGCTGCCGGACGCACAGATATACGTCAATCCGACGATCCTTGAGCGCCTGCACCGGCACAACGGTAGAGTGATGTGCTGCTATTTTGACGGCCACGCGAAGGCACTTCAGACTGCAGTCCCCGCTGATTTCACGCCGGAGATTGACTGATTCTCCGGCCAGCAGGCGCCGCAACCGACCCCTGCCCCCGCCATGTCAGCACCAATGCGGCAGTGCAGCGTGTACGGTGGCGACTTTCTGCCATGGCACGTCTCTGACGGGTTTAGCCATCGTGACGGTGTGCGGGTGCTGCAATCGGTTCAAGGCTGCCGAATTTTCGCACGATCACTGTGAGGGTTACATCGCGCAACATTGACACTGACCTGACAATATTTTATACTTCTACTCTGCGCAACACCCATTTTCCTGTCCGTGTATGCGCGGCTAATACAGGTGCTGGTGCCTGTCTGGACTTGCGGCCCCCGGTTCGGTGTTTTGGGTCGGGGCCGCTTGGTGCGTTTTCAGGAAAAGAGTATCGGTCGGCAAGCGCATCTCCGTCGCTTGCCTTTTTATTAGGCTTTCGACAAAGGGGAACGACTCATGCAGTCTCAGTATAAGATGTGGATCGGTCTTATGGTGCTGATCCTGGTGGTGGCCTTCGTTATCGCATTCGGGCCGATTCGCCCCGTGCCGAAGGACACCGGCTTCAACGTACAAAACGTCACGCGCTTCAGCTTCCCGGAGAGGGTGGCGCCCCAGAACGAGCTTGCGGATGAGGCGGCGACGCTGAGGGAGAAGCTAGCACAGGCCGGCATAGATCTTGACAACGTCGAGTTCAAAGATACGCGTCTGCTGGAAGTTTCCACTGTCGCCCTCACTCAGGAGCAGGCCGATGAGTACGCGGCGAAGATCACCGAGGTCGTCAAAGAGGAATATCCCGGCGCCTCCCGCGTGAGTATGCCCGGGCCCGGCGAGGAGGATCAGCCTCTGTTCACCGTCGGCAATCTTTTCGCCGTTTATCCTCCTGAGCCGCAGGTCCGTCTCGGTCTTGATCTGCAGGGCGGTGCACATGTGCTGCTGCGCTGCATGCCCGAAACCCGCATTGACTTCAAATCACCAGAAAACCAGCCGATGGCCATCCCTTCAGATGTCATGCAGATCCCCGAATCCGAACGGCCCCAAACGACCCCTGAAGGCAACAAAATACAGTATCCAACGTACACCCACGCGCAGTTGCAGGAGCTTATCGAAAACTATCTCATCTCCAACGGTGTGCCGGAGGAGAAGTTGACTGTCGAGGTCATCAGCGACAGCCGCGTGCAAATTCGTACCGAGGCGAGCAATGAGCAGGAATCCAGCACGCAGCGCGACCTCGCTCAGGCCTTTCTGGAGCGCACCTTTCCCAATGTGGACATCACGACCGAGCCCATCGAGGCCGTTTACATCGAGGACAATACGGCCGACAAGGTCAAAAACATCATCGAGCGTCGTTTGTACCGGATGAGCGAGATCCGTGAGCCTGTGGTCCAGAAGCAGGGCGATCAAAACATCATCGTCGAACTTCCGGGCGTGAAGGACCCCGATCGCGTTCTGGACATCCTCAAGAGCACGGCGCTTCTGGAGTTCCGCCTCATTCCCTCCCGTTATGAGCCTGCTCAGCCGGATACTTATGCGGAATGGCGAGATGTGCGCTCCAACGAGATGGTGCCGTGGGAGCAGGTGCTGGCCGAGTCCGAGCTTGCATTCAGCGGCCGCGACCTTCAGAGCAACGCTCAGGTGCAGACAGACAACACCGGCGCATGGGTCGTTCGCTTTGAGATGCAGTCAAAGAAGAAGCGTGAATTCCTGGCGTTTACCCAGCGTAACGTCGGCCGTCTGATGGCCATTGTACTGGACAAGGAGTGCCAGATGGCGCCGAAGATCAACGGGCCGATCCCCGGTGAGGGTATCATTGAGGGGAACTTCAGCACCCAGGAAGCACGTGATCTGAAGCTTCTTCTCAACGCTGGTGCGCTACCGGTTCCCCTAAAAATTGACACCAACCGGACAATCAGCCCCACCCTGGGCACTGATTCGATCATCCGCAGCTTCCGGGCGGCCGTTATCGGGTTCATCCTGGTGCTCATCTTCATGATGGCCTTCTACCGGATCCCGGGCGTTCTGGCCAGCATCGCGCTGGTCATGTACGTGCTTTTGACGCTGGCGCTTTTGACCTGGGCGAATGCAACCATGACCCTGCCGGGCGTGGCGGCCTTCATCCTGTCAATCGGTATGGCTGTTGACGCCAACGTGATTATTTTCGAACGCCTCAAAGAAGAAATATGGTCCGGTAAGGGCATGCGTATGGCCATAGACGCCGGATTTGAACGCGCGTGGACGGCGATTCTGGACGCGAATGTCACAACACTTATCGTGGCGGCCGTCCTGTACTTTCTGGGAACCAGTGCAATTAAGAGCTTTGCTGTGACGCTGTTTATCGGTGTAGCCTGCTCTTTGTTCACCGCCGTGACAGTCACACGGTGGCTGGTGACGATCGTCGGGACAACGAAACTGGGCGAAAACGCAGCGGCGTTCGGTGCCGGTGGCGGCACAGACACTGAGTAATCACAGTCTCACACACGAAAACAGGCTGTGTCGCGTTGTATCCAAGGAGGTCTTCTGGACGTGGATTTCTTTCGCAGACAGGACTGGGATATCGTCGGAAAAGCCCCAATATGGCTGACGATTTCCGGCGTCATCATACTTTTCGGGATTATCTGGTGGGCCACCCACGGCCTCAACTACGGCATTGACTTCACGGGCGGGGAACTCATCAGATATCAGATCGAGCAGCCGCTGAGCGGAGCACATGCCGAGGAATCCGCGCTGGTCGCGGAAGTCCGCGATATTCTACAGAATATCGGCATCGAGAAAAGCCAGATCCAGATATCCGGTGACAACCAGATATTCATCCGGATCTCCGATATTGGTGAAGAAACGGTTGATGAAGAGCGCAGTCGCCAGATTGAGAACCAGATTCTCCAGGGCCTTGAGGACAGGCTTGGAGAAAAGTATGGGACTGTCACGGTCCTCGGCCGGGAGAAGGTCGGGCCTGTAGTGGGTCAGCAGCTTCGCGAAAAAGCCTTCTACGCACTCCTTATCGGTGCAGTCCTGATTCTTATATTCATCACCATCCGTTACGAGTTCCGTTTCGCCGTGGCCGCCATCTGCGCGCTGCTGCACGATATCATGATCGTCATGACAGGTGTTGCAATCCTGCAGATTGAGCTCGATTCGGCGTTTGTCGCCGCCATCTTAACCGTTGTCGGTTACTCTATTAACGACACCGTCGTCATCTTCGACCGTGTTCGTGAGAACCGCAAGCTTCACCGGGGTACCGGATTTGGCGACACTATCAACATTTCACTGATGCAGACGATGACCCGCTCAATCAACACCACCGTGACAACCCTGTTCACTCTCATAGCCCTCGCCGGCTGGGGTGGAGCGACAATTCAGGGGTTCGCCCTGGCCCTGATTATTGGTATCACAACCGGTGCGTACTCGTCCGTCTTCGTTGCCAGCCCCATCGTATATCTGTGGGACCGGATGACGGCCACCTCCGATAGTGTGGCCCAACGCCGGCGGCGTGCGGCAGCGCGTGATACACGCGAAGACCAGACTGAAGCCAAAGACGAAGAGGAAGAGGCTGAGGAGGGCGAAAAGCGCAGCGCCAAAGAGACGATGCGACAGGCGGAGGCGAAAGCGCGCGAGGAAAAGCGCAAGGAACGGCGCGAGCGTCGAAAGAAGAAAGATTCCGGAAGCAAACGGCGCTACTGAGGGCCGCAGAGGCCGGATCGTTCGCCTTGTATTATAGACCACCCCGGGGCCGGCCACTATTGAAGTGTGCCGGCTCTTTTTTCGCAGGAGGAAACCGGCCGCATGAAGACACCCTCCACGCACAACGCCCGCCCTGCCGAAGCTGCGCTGTTCGGCTCTGACCGTGCAGGCCGCCCTTTATGGCGATTGCTGATTCTCGTCATCATCTCTGCAGCGGCGACCTCCGCAGCCTTCCCGCCCCTCCAGATCAATGCCCTTGTATGGGTTTCCCTTGTGCCGCTGTACCTCGCCGTCAGTCAGTGCCGCCCCGGCCAGGGCTTCGTCCTCGGTCTCATATTCGGCGTCATATTCATGGGCTACTGCTCCAGCTTTGCCGGGCAGTTCGGGCTGCTTCCGTGGGCCGCGATTTCCCTGCTCATGGGGCTTTTTTATGGCATTTTCGGCATGATAGGCGCCCTCTTGGCACCTCTTAACGACCCTCCCCTCCGGGTGCTGGGACTCGCTGGCGCCTGGACGCTGTGTGAGCTGGTGCGCGGCTACTTCGGCCCCTTTGCCTACAGCTTCGGGCAGATCGGCTATTGTCAGCACGCGATGATCCCGATACTCCAGGTAGCCAGTATAACGGGTGTGTACGGTCTTGGCTTGCTGATAGCGGCCACCACCGCGGGCCTGGCAACACTCCTGCAGGCCTTCCTGCCGCCCGGCCTCTGGTACTACCCTCCCGGCGATCGCGGAGATTTCACAAGGATGGCCGGACGCACCATGCTGGCGGTGTATATGGCGGTATTCATCACCTACGTCTGGGGCGCGCTGGTTGTCGGCAAGGCCGATGACCAAATCACCGACGGTCTGAAGGTTGCCGCCGTTCAGGGGAATATTTCCATCAAGCCCGGCGAGACCAGCTACGAGCTGGATGAGACACTGGACATCTACTGTGACCTCACCCGAAAGCTGCCGGATGATGTGCGCCTGGTGGTGTGGCCGGAGACGGCGGTTCCAGCGTATTTAAACGAGGCGCCCCAATTGCAGCGTCGGCTGGCTGAACTCACACGAGACCTCGATACCTACATGCTCGTCGGCGCCCTCGAAAACGTTAACAACCGAATCTACAACGCTGCGTTCCTGTTCAGCCCTGACGGAGAAATCGCCGGCGTCTATCGGAAGATGGATCTGGTGATGTTCGGCGAATGGGTCCCCTACCGCCAGCAGCTTCCGTTTCTGGAGCGTTACCCGATTCGCGAGTGGGATTTCAGTCCCGGCGGCCGGCGGGAGGTAATGTACGTTGACGGCGTCGCCATCAGTCCGGTTATCTGCTTTGAGGCTATCTTCCCCCGCGCCTCGCGTGAGGTGACACAC
This sequence comes from Armatimonadota bacterium, assembly GCA_046538215.1. Classification (GTDB taxonomy): domain Bacteria; phylum Armatimonadota; class Zipacnadia; order Zipacnadales; family UBA11051; genus JBKHJK01. The sequence goes on along the minus strand of JBKHJK010000001.1, from coordinate 11,324 downwards.
CTGGACGCCGACTGCATCGCCGTGCTGAACTCCGACGCCTGGGCGGACCGAAGCGCAGAAATCATGCACAACAGCTATACGGCCCCGGTTCGCGCGGCGGAATCCCGGCGGCCTCTGGTGCGCGCCGCTTCTACCGGCGTCTCCGGTATCTACGACCCGTATGGCCGTCCCGTTGAGACCGTGGCATCCAATAGCGAAGGGACGGCTGTGGCACAGATTGAAGGCAGGGGACGGCTCTCTCCGTACCACAAATGGGGAGAGGCGCCTGTCGTTGTGATCTGCCTGCTGGGGCTTCTCATGGCCCTGGTGAATCTCCCCCACCGCCGCCTGGCCAGCGCACCGCCAAGATCAGAATCGTAGTCACGCCTCCCGACCCGCACGGCAGGCACCCTCCGCGGGCCGATCCACTCTGTGCAGCATCACCGTCCTAACAACGCCTGAAACTGTACGCTGTCGCCGATGCCGCACCATAAAAAGACCCTACAGCGTGCCTGCTGCAGGGTCCTGGTGTGTTTTCACCGCTGTTTTGCTCAGGCTTCGTCCTGGCGTCGCAGCCAGACGGTGAACTGCCAGGTCGAATGTCGGCGGTCGCGCACAAACTCCAGTGGGGTGCCATTCTCCAGATACGAGGTTCGCTCAACCAGCAGCAGCGGGCTCCCCTCGGGCACGTTTAAGTATCGGCCGTCCTCTTCAACTGCGCTGGTCGCGGTGATGCGTTGCCTGGCAGAAGCGACGACGATACCGTATTCCTCTCGAAGGATGTCGGTGATCGACTCTTCGATACCGATATTGCGATTCTCCAGTCCCTTTACCCTGTCGGCGACAAACCATGCGGACTGCAGTGACAGCGGCGTCTCATTGGCAAGCCGCACGCGTCGCAGCATGACCACGTCATCATCTGCGTCGACCTCCAGCTCCTCCTGAAGCTGCCTGTCGGAGCCCACTTTTGTCTTTTCGAGATCGAGGACCTCTGCAGTCGGTTTGAGGCCGCGCTCTTTCATCTCTCTATGGAACCACGGGATACGGCTGTACTGGATGCGCTCTTCCCGGACCGGCGTGATGTCTCTGACGAACGTTCCCTGCCCCTGCCGGCGGGCGATAATTCCGTGCTTCTCCAGCTCGCTCAGCGCCTGTTTGACGGGGGCGAGGCTCACACCAAAAAAGTCAGCCAAATCTGCCTGTGGAGGAAGCCGATCTCCGGATTTCAGGATACCTGTCCGGATGGCTTCACTGAAATTATCAATGATCTGTACGTAAAGCGGCGTTTTAGAATCTCGGTTTGGCTTCTCAATCTGTGGAAGTTGCATAAGTTGCCCTTATCACCTGTGCCTTCTGCTCTGTATTCAGAACGGTACAAAATAGTTCAAAAGCTGGGGAGAGTAACACGGTTCAGGGCGGGACGATCCTCCTGCTCGTCTCCGCCGCCCTTTGCTGCTGGGGTCCTCAACCCCTCGTTCGATGGTGCAAGAACGCCTATGGCTATCAGGTTCTCGGCGGCCTTTGCGATGGTATCCTTCCCTGACACAGAACGTTCCTGTTCCAGTGCAATGAGTGCATCATTGATCTGTTGCAAAAGATCTGTTGTGGTGCGGGGAGCCTTTTGCAGCTCCGCGATACGGCGAAAACCCACACAGGTTTCCTTGTCACGAGACGGGTCAATGAGGCCGACCCGCATTTCGATGAGCCAGGCTCCGAAATCGTAGTTGACCTTTTCGAGGCCCTCCGCCCCGCCTTCGAGTATCCACTCGTCACAGGCCTTTTCCAGCTTCTCGGCACGTTCGCAGCCTTCGGTGACTTTTGCCGGCTCCTCTTCCAGAAGTCCGTGAGTGCCTTCGGCCAGCTTGATGAGCTTTTCAGGGGCGCTGAGATCCTTCAAATACCGCACGACGTTCGCTGCATTCATCCGCGCCGTCTGCAGCCTGTCTGAGTCGGGGTCACCTTCGGCATCATCCAGGATTTTGGTTATCAGTGTCCCGATGCGCAGAGCAGATCCCAGCGAGAAGAAGCGGCGCAGCGATTTTTCACCGGGCGTCGGAGCCGTCTCGGGCATCCTGTCTGCGCCACCGTCTTCAGCGGGCGGATAAACAGCACTGACGGAGCTTCCGGCCTCCTGCAAGAAGCGCGTTAGTGGCGTCGCCGAGATCAGGAATGCGAACGCTGTAGGATTGTCGCTGGAGCCGCCCATCGCCTGGATAACCCCAACAACCAGCCCATTTTTGTCAACGGCCGGACCTCCGCTCATCCCGTGATCAATATTCATGTCTGCTTCGATGATCGCTCCACCGTGTGTCAGGCGGCTAACATAGCCGCGCCGCAAAGCGACCCCCGGCCCCCTCGGGCTCGGATCGAACAGATCACCCATGGGAAATCCAAAACCCATGACGCGTGCGTCTTTCTCGGGGAGAACGGCGCTGATGGACAGCGGCTCGACGTTCTCGGGCTTGCGTCGAACCGTGAGCAGGGCCAGATCCGCGTTTTCGAATTCCCTTTCGACATACGCCTCGTACCGCTTCGTGTGTGATCGCCCGCTGCAGGTGCGAATGGTAATGCGCGTCCCCGGTCGGCGTGTCGCCTGGGCTATCACGTGATGATTTGTGACGATTTCGGTATCGCTGACGAAAAAGCCGCTTCCCCACGAATCCTCAATAGAACCATCAGCCGCCTTCCACTCGGCGTGGATATACACCACCGCTGCTTCCACCCGCGCAGTGACGTCAGCGGGAAGCTGGTCGCCGGATTCGGCAATTACCGCACTCGATGCAAAAGTAGCGCATGCGGCAATCAAAACGACAAATATCAGGTGTCTCCGGTTCATGCTGTATCCCTGCGAGAGAGGATAGCTGCGAAGTGAGAAAAGCTTTTCACATGACGATAACAGGTATATTATTATAACCTATGCACTATCGCGGTGCAATTCCATTTGCCCGAGGGTGAGATGAATCGGGAAAAACCCCGTCCACAGGAAGGTCATTTTACCCTAACGAGGAAACACGTCAAGGCGTTTTGCACAAAAAGCTACGATCGGAGGGCCAAAAGATGGCCGATCTGAAGATTGCAGTCATGCTCAGCAACTTGCGTATGGATTACTATGATGGCATGGAAGTGGTGGCTGATATGGGCGTTCCCGGTCTCCATATCAGCGTCACAAGGGAGGGATTCCGCCCCGAGGACCTGGACACATCTGACCGTAAGAAGCTCATGGACCATATCACGTCTCTCGGGCTTGAGGTCTCCGCGGTGTCTGCGTGGGGCGGGAATGTGGATCTGGGAGAAGAGGACAACTGGCATGAAAACATCGAATGGGGCAAGCGCATCATGGACCTGGCGGTGGACCTGGAATCCGGCATCTGGCAGGGCCACTGCGGGATCATGCCCGAACGTCCCGGAAGCCCGGAATGGCAGCGGTTCATTGACGCCTTCGGACAGCTCGCCGAGCACGGTGAAAAGGTCGGGGCCTGCCTGGCCATTGAGACCGGTCCCGAGCCGCCGTTTGTTCTGCGCCGCCTGCTCGATATTATTGACAGCGAGGCGATCAGGATTAACTGGGATCCGGCGAATCTCATCATGTGGCCGGCGCGGTTCTGCCAGGAACGCGGCGAGGAGTACGATCAGCTCAAGTGGTTTGAGAAGTTCCAGCCCAATGAGGGGGCCCTGGCGCTTGCCGATGAAATCGTTCACACCCACGCCAAAGACGGACTCGTGCATGAGGACGGCACCCGCGAGGAGGTCCCCCTTGGCGAGGGGTGGGTGGATTGGCCGCGGTACATCGGCTATCTGCTGGATTCGGGGTATGACGGCTACTTCGCCATCGAGCGCGAAACCGGCGATGATCCCGTCGGCGATATCCAGGCCGCCGTGGATTTTTTGCGCAGTATTGAACCTGAGCGCGGCACCATCTAACCCGCGGGGTCTTCAGACCACCAGAACCGAGCAGCCACCGGTCTCCGGATCGGTGGTTGTTTGCTAAGAGCGGTCTCGCTCCAGGACGGCGGCCAGAATTGCCTTTCCGGCCAGATACACGTTCTCAATATCCACCTTGTCGGCGGTGTCGCTCTCGCGGTGGTAGTCCGGATTGGTGTACGGATATGACCCGACATTCATAATCGCGGCAGGAAACCCCGCCCTGATGAACGAGCCGTCGTCATCGCCGGGCCTGTTGCGCTTCTTCATCGCCTGGTGGAGGGCGATATCGTAGTCGTTGATAACCTGCGTCATCAGCTCCGCCAGCAGCCGCCCCTCCTTCCCGGTGTACACCGACACATTCGTCATCCGCTTTGCCTCAATATCCCTCCGGGACTTGCCGCCAATAGAATCGGTGTTGAAAACGGCGACGATATTGTGGCCGCACTCGCTGGCACGCTGTGCAGCGGTGACACTCGTCCAGGGGGTGTGTTCCTCGTTGCAGAAAAGAAACCACACCGATCGACGCGTGGTCACATCAGCCAGCACGCGGGCGATTCCCATCACCGCAGCCACCCCCACGGCGTTGTCATACGCCCCCGGTGAGTCACACCAGCTCTGCGAATCCTTGTGTGCACAGAGGACGATGATCTCGTCGGGCACCTCGGCGCCCTCTTTTTTGGCGTAGAGGTTATAGCCGGTGAACCACGGGTCGCTCGGCTCGGGGGGAGCGTACTGCCGTGACTTCGGCTTCGACCGGTCGCAGCGATATGCCTGCACCCGCACGCCCTCCGTGTGCACGCGGTATCCGCAGTCCCGCAGGCAGCCGGTGATGTAGTCGTCGGCTTCGTGCAGTGTGCATTTTCCGTGCCCGGGCAGCGTGCAGTTCAGCTTGCGAAACGGTAGCGGGTCGTAGCACAGATGAAGCAGGCGGAGAGCTATTTTCTCTGCGCTGACACGGCTGAGACATTCGATGATGTCACCGCGGTTCATTGGACATCACCCTTCCGGATCCAGCGCTAATCGCCGTATGGACTGCTGTATGGGACCGACGGGTTCCACCAGCAGTCGGCAAAAATCGTGTTCCATATTTCCCGGGTTTCCGGCTGTCGGCCACGCCCGGTGTAGCGATCCAGTGTATTGCGGGAAACGTTGCCACGAAAGATCGTCATGACCTGTTCCTGTCTCTCGATTTCGATGGGGATAATGATCCTGATTGTGAAATAGCGCAGGCTGCTGTCGTTTTCGGCGGCAGTTTTAGCGAGACGGAATGCCATCCCCACGACCTTGGTGAACATTTGCCCATCTCCGGCGGCCTTCGGGACCGAAACGGTAATAAACGAATATCCATTGAACGGATCGGTCATGACGTTGACGTGTCCGGAGAGGTTGTGCCCGCCCGGCCAGTTCAGGGAGGCGAGGGCGGCCAGCAGCTTCCGGTCCTGCTGTGTCAGCGGCGCATTCACCTCTTCCGTCAGGATAACCGGAGGAAGCTTGTAATTGCGCTGTGCGGACTCACTGGCAGCGCGGCGGGTCGGAGAGCGCTGCGACTGTTGTGAGGAGGTGCGTGGTGATGCATAATCCGACGATATGCCGGGGCGGGAGGGCGGTGTGCTGCCTCGGGGTGAGATAGGCTGTGTCCTGTGGGTGGCTGTTGGGGTGGAGGCAGCCTCCTGCTCCCCTCCGCCGGTCACAATCACAATGAGCGCCAGCACGAGCACGACGACAATTCCGCCGGCGATGAGTGCAATGGTGCGGTGGCGCCGGGAGGCCTCGTCACGTGCACCTGTCCGGGGCCGCGTCCCACCCTGGCCGGTCCGACGACGCGCCTGCAGGAGCTTCTCGCGGATCTCTTCGGTCGGCTCCAGTTCCAGCGCTCTCTCGTACCATTCGACAGCATCAACATGATCGCCCTCGGCGGCACAGATATCCCCCATGGCTTCGCGCACGCGGGCATTTGTCGGATGATTCTCCCCCAGTCGCCTCGCAATCTGCCGTGCCGCGGCGTAATCGCGCTGCCGGCACAGAAAATCAATCTCTTCAAGGTCTTCTTCCAGAAAATCGTGCGGCTGGGATGTTGGAGCCACGAGCCTCACCTATACTGTATGGTACCCCCCGCTGCAGGGGTCAATCGTACATCTTCTCCATCCTGTAGCGCACCACTTCATATCCACATTTGTCGTACAGGCCCACCGCCCGCTGGTTGCAGCAGGTCGCATCAAGTGCCGCCTTCTCGCAGCCGCGGTTGACGAACCATTGGTCCGCATAATCCAGCATCTGTCGGGCGTAGTCCTTGCCCCGAAGCTCGGGGACGACGTAGATATTCTTGACATAGCCCAGCCGCGGCTCCACAAGTGTTGACATGATCGAAAGCCACATGAACCCGACGGTCTCATCCCCGCGTTCGAGAACCAGCAGGTGTTCGCTGTCGTATCTCAGGGCGTCGCGGAGGCTGGCCGCGTAATCTCTGATGAACCGGCGGTCCACCGTACAGTCATCAAAGTTTGTTTCATAGATCTCCTGCTGAAAACTCAGCACGTCATCACTGTGCCTGTGCCAGTTGAAGGTCGTAAGCCGGACGGGCTTTTGCTGCGGTTCCGTTGCGGCCATATAAACCCCTCCACCGGATGTGGACTGAATTCGCTGGAAAGCAAACAGGCTCTGCGTACGGGTGCATAGAGATGTCATCTATCCCGGTATGTGTCTGTACGCCATCTCCGTTTCGATGCTGCTGCAGGCTTCGTCAGACCATATCGTTGGTTTCGCCAGAAACGGCTATCCACCCTCATCAATCAGATGGACGTGTTCTTCCACCACCGTGCGCGGACAAAGATGTATGAACGTCTTCGCCGCCAGGACGATCACCACCGCATCATCCAGCAATCCGAGGCCGGCGAGCGGAGCCATAACGTCAGGCAAAAAATCCATTGGTATCAGCACATACGCGACCCCCGCGAGCAGCACGATACGAGGGAGCCAACTGACGCGCGGGTCGGTGAAAAGGCGCCAGTAGAGCCTGATGAAATTGGGAATGTGCGCGATGATCTGCGCATTTTTAAGCTGACGATTGTTCATTGAAAAACCGCTCTCAAAGTTCATCGTTGTGGTCCTGAAAGTGTCGGCTGTAATAGCTTCGACGATCACAGGGGCTTCGGCGTTCGCGTTCGCAAGCCTCTATTGACTCCTTTGACACGAGCCGGGGTGATACCTGTTGAGCATTTGTGCAAACTGTCCACAATCCTCGCGCATAGATTCTGCGGTTCTACTTCATCGCGCCCTGTATATCTTCGACCGCCATCTCCTGCAGGTCGAGGGCCTCGACCGCTGTGTGGGCCAGGGCGACCTGTGCGGGCGTGATGTCACTGGCATTGAGGCCGATCTCGTTAATGATGCCGGTGGTCACTTCCGGCTGCAGTTGAGCATCCAGCGCCTCGATGATCTGTGTGAGTTTGAGATAATCTTCAGCCGACAGCTTTTTGTCTGATTCCATGTCCACCGGAGGGTCGGGCAGGAGGCCGTCGCTGACGTACTGAACAAGGCGCAGGCCGATGAGCGGCTCCGCACCACGGCCGACCATCTGATCGGCCAGACGGCCAATGCGGGTATAGTTTGGAACCCGGCTGGTGACCAGCAGCTTCCCATCCTCCTGCTGGCTCATCTCCTTCCAGCTGAAAGCATACCGCACGGTGTCGGGGGCGATACGCTCGCCCGATGTCGTGGTGATGGTCCCGGGCAGTGTGATCTCAAGGTTATACTCGAAGCCTGACATCATTCCCGACATCATCATCCCGATTGCTTCCTCCTGCTGCCTCTGCGCTTCGGCGTCTTCGGGGCTTTCAGCATCCGGTGAGGGCTGGGCCGGCGCGGGTGTCTGGCCCATCGCCTCATCCATCTTCGGCAGTTCCACGCCCACCATGTAGCGGGTGCTGAGGCGGTGCTCCTGCCGGCTGCGGATGAAGGTGGCCTCGGCGGCCGCGGGGATTTGCAGTTCCTCTGTCCCTGCCACAGATTTCCTGCCCTCGATGTAATACCAGTCCCCCTCCGTGTAGGTCTTCATCTCGTCCATCTCCATCTCGTCTCCCGGCTTTTCGGCCATGTCCTCGGCGAATTCCGCCGGGACCGCCATAGTGACCGAAAAGTCAACCCCAAGGTCGGGTCTGACCGCAACCCCCGTGGTTGCTTTGAAACACCCGCACACCGTCACAATCACTGCCAGGACAACAACGGTCATCATCGGCCTGTACACTCTTTTCATCATTGTGCCTCCCTCACCGGCCTGTTGCGTACTTCTGCGTGCAATTGAAGAGCCAAAAGACCACACTCAGCGATACTTGACGTACATATATACCAGAAAAGTCCCAAAGGCTGCGACATACAGGATACCTGATAGAAGCTGTGGCGCTCGAAAGATCGTTGTCACGATCGCCGCCAGCAGCAGGGTGGTGGCGGTCAATCCCACGGCCCGGATCCCGATATCGGTCGCACAACCGGCCAAAAAATCTGATGGCAGCGTCATGACGCGACCGCAGTAGATACAGGTGCCCGTTCCGGCGGGGTTCTCACCCCCACAGCCCGGACAGACCTTTACACCCGTCGCTCTCTGCCGGATCAGGCGCTTGAGTATCTTCAGGCGCCTCTGAAAGGCACGGTCCTCACCAACACTTTGCAGGTATTTCTCGATATACTCGGCAGCCTGCTCGTAATCGTGCCGCCTGCGTAGAATCCGCACCGCTGTCTCGTATGGCCGCCGGTTCTGCGGATTCCGCCGGATGGAGGCGTCCGCCCCCTCCAGTTTCTGTTGATCCATCGCCCACAGCTTCCGCTTTTCCACGGCCCGCTGGACGTAGGTGTGTCCGAAAGACAGCACAACCAGCATCCCCAAAAGCAGCAGGCCCAGCGGGCTCCCCCAGGTGGTCATGATGCCGATCACAAAGCCACCAAGGATCGACAGGTAAATGACCATCTCCAGGAAGGTGATCGCCCCTTCGATAAGCAGCGATACCACCCGGTACACCGGGTAAGCAACGATCAGCAAAGAAACAGCAACCCCGATGGCCGTGGAGAACGCTTCTCCCAGCCCTGGCATGGCTCACACTCCCCGCCGATCTCTCAGCTCTCCTCGTATATGCTTCCCCCACGCCGCGTGATAACAGAGCGCAGTTCCCCGGCGTCCACATCACGGATGTCGCAGCCGTCGCGGACGCACAGCGCTGCAGCGACACCAGCAGCTTCACCGTTATTGGCCGCAATCGGCATCACCCGGTGTGAGGAATGGGCGGCATGATCTGAGCTGATCGGGCGGCCCGCAATCAGCAGGTTATCAAACCCCTTCGGACACAGACAGCGATAGGGAATGTCGTAGGCCTCTCCGGGTGGGACGCGCTTGATGACCGTGCCGGTGCCGGTGGGATTGTGAATATCAATGGGATATGAACCGCGGGCGATGCCGTCCTCGAATTTCCGGGCCCCAAGCACATCATCGGCCGTCAGGACGTAATCGCCCATCACCCGCCGCGACTCCCGGACACCGGTCTGAGTGGCGATCGCTGATACATACGCATTCTCGAAGCCGGAGACATCACGCCGCAGGAAATCCGCCATCTGCTCCACCTGCCGGCGGGCGATCTGCTCCACCTCGGTCATCGACTCGGTGTCGGTGGCGTCGTGCATGACCACTCGCGTGGTGTTGAAGTGAATTTCGCCCTTATGGGGCGTATAGAAATACAGCACGTTCTCGCGGGGGTTCTCAATCTCCCCGGCCTCTTTCGCCTCATCATACAGCTCGTTGATGCGGCTGCGGGAGGGGAGTTTGTCTTCCTCGACACCCACCATCCGGAAACACAGGGTCATTGGCTGACAGAACTCATCCTCCTCGCGGCCCATCTCGATCTCTGCTCCGGCGCGGGCGGCGATATCTGCATCTCCCGTGCCGTCAACAAATACATCGGCCTCCAGCGCCTGCAGGCCGGATTTGCCCGCCAGAATAATCTTCTGCACTTCTCCGTCCGCTGCGACTGCATCAACGGCAAAGCTGTGCAAAAGCAGCGTCACACCCGCTTTTTGGGCCAGGACGTCACAGACAATCTTCATGATCTGCGGGTCGAATGCGTGACGGGCCTTGGGGCGGTGGTTCCAGCCGCCATGTTCCTCCAGCTCATCAATCAGCCGCTGGAAGAGGCCCTTGTTAATCTGCTCATCGCCCGCGTAGAAGGACATGAAGGGATTGACCAGGCCCGCGGTCGCCATGCCCCCCAGAAAGCCGTAACGCTCTGCCAGAATGACGTCAGCGCCCTCTTCAGCGGCCGCAACCGCAGCACACAAACCGCCGGGGCCACCGCCTGCGACAACAACATCTGCACTTCCCGCCACGGGTATTTCGCTGAAATCCAGATCACTCATATTTCACACACCTATTCTCCATGCTTCTTTTTGGTCTCATTCGAGTTTGTGCCACTGACAACCTGCATTGGCACAGCATCTCATCATACCGCAAAAATCAGGATCAACAAAGGTTCTCGGCTGCCGGCGTGGAAACGAATCAAGGGGACGGCGACCGGCACACCGTGTGGTGACTCCGATCGCTTCTTTTATGTTCGATACCGGGCTGGTCGGTTACCGATTGAATACGAACAACAGGGTCCAATACCTGCGGAATGCAGGAAACAGTATGACAAATCATCTCGATCCGGGAGGATTACAATGAAAGTTGGAATCAGCGGCATCATTACTCCTCGGGAATGGTCGTTTGAGGAAACAGTACGCAACGCCAAACAGGCCGGATATGAGGCTCTCGAAGTCTGCCTCAGGGGCGAGGGTGAGCTCAGTCTGCAGACGTCCGAAGAGCATCTCCAGGAGATGGCGCAATTCGCCGAAGAGCAGGGCGTGGAGCTTTCGTCGGTCTGTGCGCAGCTCCGGGGCCTCGACAAAGACATCATGACCAATGACACAGAGGTATGGCAAAACAGCATCGAAAATATCCGCCGATCCCTCAACCAGACGGCGGCCCTCGGTGTCGATACCATGCTGCTTACGATGGGCTCATTGAATGATGAGCTTTATTACAACGAGGCGTACGCTAACTCGCTCAAGGCCCTGCAGATTATTGCGCCACACGCCGAAAATGCCGGGGTGAATCTGGCGCTGGAATACGTCTGGAACAAGTTCCTGCTCAGCCCGATGGAGTTTGCGCGCTTCTGTGACGAGGTCGCCAGCCCGCGCGTGGGCCTGTTTTTCGACACCGGCAATATGGTCATCTTCGGCTTCCCCCAGCACTGGGTGCGTATCTGCGGCAAGCACCTGATGAAGGTGCATTTCAAGGACTTCCAGCGCGAGGGCTACGAGTGGAAGCCGCTTTTGGAGGGCGATGTGAACTTCCCGGCGGTGATGAAGGAGCTGCGCAAGATCGGCTATGACGGAGCGCTTCT